>JALOTO010000146.1 GCA_025457845.1 Thermoplasmata archaeon
GTCAAGCACACCTACGACGGCGGCATCGAGGCCCTCAAAGGGGTCAACCTGAACATCCGGGGCGGCGAGTACATCGCCATCGTCGGTGGCAACGGGTCGGGGAAGACGACCCTGGCCAAGCACATGAACGGCCTCCTGAGGCCCACAGGTGGGAATGTCGAGCTCTTCGGCAGGGACGCCGCGAGGATGACGGTCGCGGAGATGTCCAAGCTCGTCGGCTACGCGTTCCAGAACCCCGACCACCAGCTCTTCTGCGCGACCGTGGACGATGAGCTGGCCTTCGGGCCGCAGAACCTCGGTTGCACGAAGGACGAGGTATGGCTCCGCGTCGACTACGCCGTCCAGACGATGGGGCTGCAGTCCATCAGGAAGCTCCCTCCCCTCTCACTGAACCTCGGCCAGAGGAGGAGGATATCCATCGCCTCGATCCTGGCCATGGACCCGAGCGTGCTCATCCTCGACGAGCCGACGACCGGCCTGGACCTCGCGGAGTCGGCCGACCTCATGGCCGTGATACGGAAGCTCAACATCGACGGCAGGACCATCATCCTCATCACCCACGAGATGAAGCTCGTCGCGGAGCACGCGAACAGGGTCATAGTGATGGCCAACGGCCGCATAGTCCTCGACTCCGACGCCAAGGGTGCCTTCTCCGACCTGGAGCTTCTTCGCCAGAGCAGGCTGGCTCCCCCGCCGATCTCCGAGCTTGCCCATAGGCTGTCCCCGCACGGCGTCTCCAGGGACATCATATCCCCGGCGGAGATGGTCTTCGAGCTCATGAGGCTACGGGGAGGTCCGAGATGACGGGCTTCATCGACCTGTACACCGAGGGGGACACCTTCCTCCACAGGCTCGACCCCCGGGTGAAGATCGCCGCCGTGGTCCTCCTGACCGTGCTCGGCTTCGTCCTGACGAGCCTCGCCTCCCTTCTGGTCCTCCTCGCGTTCATATTCCTGCTGCTGTTCCTGGCGAGGGCCAGCCTGGACAGGACGATGTTCGCCCTCAAGTTCGTCCTCAGGTTCATGGCCCTCATAATCGTCCTGTGGCCGTTCTTCGACCCCGCCGGGGAGCCGGTGCTGGCCACGCTTGGCCCCGTGAAGATCACGGAGCCGGCGATATGGCGCGGGGTCACTTCCGCCGTCAGGGTGGGCTGCCTCGCCACCGTGTGGTACATACTCATTTTCACCACCTCGCAGCGCGACCTCGTCCGGGCGCTCGTGAAGCTCGGCGTGAGGTTCGACTTCGGCCTCGCCCTGGCGATCGCCCTGAGGTTCTTCCCGACCCTGGGATTCACCATCGACTCCATCAAGGACGCCCAGAGGGCCCGCGGGCTCGAGCTGGACAAGGGGGGCCTGACGAAGAGGGCTAGGAACTACGTCGCCGTCCTCGTGCCGGTGATAGTCTCCTCGCTACGGACGGCAGAGACCCTCGCGCTCGCGCTGCAGTCGCGGGCGTACGGAGCCCGCGCCGACCGGACGTACCTCCGCGAGCTTTCGATGCGCCCTGCCGACTACTTCGCCCTCGCCGTCGTCGTCGCGATCCTCGTCATCCCTGTGGTGATGAGGTTCGTGCTCGGGGCGACCATCTGAGAACGGACCTGCCAGGGCGTAACTCGACACCCCGAGGTTGGAGCCTTTAAGTAAGAAAAGCCACCTGTCGGGTCAGGTGCAATCCATGACCTCCGAGGTGGGTGTCGGGGCAGGCAAGGCAGTCCCGAAGCCGGGTCCGAAGCCGGCCAATTTCGTCTCTCCCAGGACCGTCGCCCTGTACGGGATACTGACAGCCCTCACCGCGGCGGTGACCTATGCATCGTACACGCCCTACTCCCCGACGAAGGGATACTTCAACCTCGGCGAGTCCATGGTCTTCTTCTCAGCTCTCTTCTTCGGCTTCAGGGCTGGCGCCATCTGCGGAGGCGTGGGGAGCGCGGCGGCCGACCTGCTGCTCGGCTCAGCGGTCTTCGCTCCCATAACCCTCGTGGCGAAGGGGCTCGAGGGCGCGGTCGCGGGGATCCTCGGGAAGAACGGGAAGACATACGCGATAGTGCTCGGCATAGCCGTAGGAGGGGCCTGCATGGTCACGACCTACTTCCTTGCGGAGTGGCTCGTCCTTGACCTGGGGTTCGGAAAGGCCATCGCCGAGGTCCCGATCAACATCGCACAGGTCGCTCTCGGCGGCACGATAGGCGCGCTGCTGTCACATTACGTGAGGAAGGCGTACCCGTCGGTCTCCAGGATCTGAAGGTCCGGCTCAGTGCTTCCCTAGCTTGGACAGCTCCTTCTCGCCGACCTTGTCCCTGGGCATGAGCCCCTTGCCGAAGGCCATCATGTTCATGCCGAAGCTCATCAGGAACGCCGGCATCGAGATGCCCCACCTGGTCCCGGTCTCGACCATCTTGCCGGGGTTCATTATCCCGTCTGGGTCGAGCAGGGTCTTGATGGACCTGATCACCTCGGCTCCTCCCTTCCCGCGGTACTTTTCGAGGTTCCCGGCGAAGAATATGCCCAGGCCGACCGGCCTGCCGCCGTTCTCGAATGCCACGTCGCCGAGCTTCTTGCCGAAGCCCATGGCCGCGGTGGTCCTCAGGAAGTTGTGGTCGTCGGTGAAGTAGTAGGGCATCAGCATGATCGTGTTGTTGTCCGCGACAGTGCCGATGGTCGCCGCCTTGAGCTTCATGGATACAATGAGCGCGTCCATCTCCTTGAGCGCCTTCTCGAAGTTCTCGATGGGGACGAAGACCTCGCCGGGGATGGACCCGACCCCCATCTCCCTCGCCCTGAACTCGTAGCATCTCTCGGACCACTCGTGGTCCGCGGTCTCCTTCGGCATCTTCGTTGCGCCAGAGGCGGCCATGAGGTCGTCCAGCGCCTTCTCCTCCAGTTCCACGGATGCCTTGCTGCCCGTGAGGGCGCAGGTGACCATGCAGCCCACGTCCGGGGCGTGCTTGCCTATCGCCCTGAGGTACATGAAGTGGGCCTTGTCCCCGAACATGATGTGCATCGGGGTGATGTTCGTCCTCACCAGCTTCTTCAGCGCCGGGACGAATGCGGCGAGGCTTCCGAACGAGTACGCGGCTATCCTCGTCTCCTCGGGCCTCGGGAGGACGTTGAAAGTGACCTCCGTGACCACCCCGAGGGTCCCCTCGGATCCTACGAACAGGTAGTTGAGGTTGGGGCCGCCGCCGTTCTGCGGGACGTTCTTGTCCCCGGTGTGTATGACCTTCCCGCTCGCGAGGACGACCTCCATGTCCCTGATTATGTCCCCAGCGGTCCCGTACTTGTACGCCCCTATCCCCGTGCCTCCGGTGTTGATCCATCCGCCTATGGTGGCGGACGGGAAGCTGCTGGGGTAGACCGGCAGGAAGTACCCCTTCGAGTCGAGGAAGTCGGCCAACGCCTTCCAGGTTATCCCTGGCTGGACCGTCACGGTCATCATCTTGTCGTCGAGGGTGATGATCTTGTTCATGGCGGTCATGTCCATGACATATCCGCCCTTGACGGGCACCGAGCCGCCCAGCCCCCAGGTCCCGGCCCCTCTGGGCACGATGGGTTTCTTGGTCGATGCGGCCTTGATGACCATCTGCACGACCTCCTGGGTGTATGCAGGCCGGACTACCTGGTCGGGCATGGTCTTGAAGATGACGTCCATCTCCTTCGGGAGCGGCGCCATGTCGTGGCTGTACAACCTTCTCTCGAGCTTGTCGTTCGAAGTATCCATCGTGAAGCACCTTCCGGTGGCTGAAATGGTCGCGGGTCCTCCCCGTCGGCGGGATGGTAAGCGGTAGTCCCCAATAAAACCATGCGCCCGTACCTACGGAAACCACACTGGCTCGGGACGCATTTCGACGATGCCGGGCGGCATCACGTCGGGTTCTGTCAACAGTCGGGTGGTGAACCGTCAGGACACCCCCGCCAGTCGACTCGTCCCATTCGGCTCCGGCCGTGCGCCCGTCTCCGGGTCGCAGAGGACCATCATCACGTCATGCTGGAACGCGCCGGGGCTGAACCATAAGCCCCCTGCCCTCCCTTCAGGGAAGGCCGTCTGCAGCAGAT
>JALOTO010000147.1 GCA_025457845.1 Thermoplasmata archaeon
GGGTCCCACTGGTTGTCCTCGAAGTACGGGCAGACGCTCTTGCAGAAGCCACAGAAGGTGCAGGTGAGCATCTCCTTCTCGAGTTTCCTCGCCCGCTCCGCCTTTATCCGCTTGCCCTTCGCCATGAGATCATTCCGCCGGGTGACGCCGAGGGGTCCAGTGTGCCCGCTCAGACCTTCGGAACAGTAATCACAGCGTCCATCATAAAGGTCACCCTGGACCTGGGCCCGAGCTCGGATATGGCCGAGTCGACGGCCTCCTGGACGCTGTTCTTCGGTACCATGTGCGCCTTGAGGGCTATCTCCGGTGGCAGCTTCGTCACCGCGAACATCTTGCCCTTGAGGCCTATCTCGGCCATCTTCCCCGCCTTGTGGTAGCCGAGCTTGTAGGTGTGTGAGATCTTGTCGAGCACGTCCTTGGGCGAATTGGCGCTCGCCAGCAGGTTGAGGAATGTGTCGGGCCCGACGCCGGTCCTGCAGGCGCTGACCAGCACTATGATGCCGCCGTCCCTGACCGCGTACTTCGCGTTGTCGAGCGCCTTCTGGGACTGATAGAGGTCTATGTCGTACGGGAACGCCGTAACGGCGACGACGACATCGGCCTTCTTCTTCAACTTCACGACGAAGACGTCGTCCGCCTTCTTGGCGGCCGTCCTGAAGGACCTCTTGATGTCGCCCGCGGAAGCGGAGCATATCCTGTGCGCCTTGTCGAGGACGGTCATTATGGAGAAGATGCGCTTGTCCTTCAACGCCTTCAGGACCTCCTCCATGTCCTCGTGCACCGGGTTACCCTTCAGCCTGAGGGCCTGCGCCTCGATCTTGAGGGCGAGCTTGTGGTTCGCCTCGATGGTCTCGTACGCCGCTACGCCTGGCAGGAAGGATTTCCTGCCCCCGGTGTACCCTGCGAAGTAGTGCGGCTCCACGCTGCTTATGACAATGATCCTGTCCGCGTCCACGACCATCCTGTTGATCTTGAGGGGGGTGCCGTTCTTGGAGGTCCCCAGGTGGATGGTCTCGCTCTTCTTGGAGTCGTGGGCGAAGATGCGCCCCTTGAGCTCCGCGTACATGTCCCCGAAGATGAACTCGTACTCCGACTCTGTCGGCTCCCTGTGCATCCCCGTCGCGACGACGTACTTCACGTCCAGCCCTGCCAGGAGCTGGGAGATGGACCTGATGACCTTGCCCGTCGGCGTCGGCCGGGTCGCGTCGTTCACAATGACGACCACGTCCTTGGCATTCTTCAGGAAGTCCTGCAGGGTGGGGCCACCTGTCGGGACGCTTATCGCCTCAGAAAGGATGCGTTCCTCGTCCATGGCCGGGAGGTCCTTGGGGTGGATGATCTCGCCCAGGTTCTCGTCACGGACTTCAACGGCCTCTGTCCCGTCGCCGTAGGGTATCTCGATTCGCATCCGGTGTACCGGGCACCAATTGCACTTCTTGTATTAGTACGTTAAGGTGTAGCACGGTCTCCCTAGGCCTCTCCCAGGCCCCCTTCAAAGGGTTAATTAGGCCGTAAGATTGTGCATAACGTCATGAAGACTCTCGGTACGCTGGGAGAGCGCGAGACAATCAAGCTCATCAACAAGCTGGTCAAGAGCGACGCCGCCGTAGGGATAGGTGACGACTGCGCCGCGATAGACATAGGGGCGAAGTACCTGCTGGTGACCACCGACATGATGGTCACGAAGACCCACATCCCCAAGGGGATGGGCCCTTACGACATAGGCTGGTCCATAGTCGCAGTCAACCTGAGCGACATCGCGGGTATGGGTGGTAGGCCCCTCGGAGTGGTCACTGCCATCGGGATAACCCGAGGCCACCCGATCGACTTCCTCGAGCAGATGGTCGACGGGATGAACGACTGCGCCCTCCGGTTCAACACATCGATCGTCGGGGGGGACACCAAGGAGCACGACGACCTCATCCTCTGCGGAACCGCCATAGGGGAGATCGACAAGGACAAGATACTCCTGAGGAAAGGGGCGAGAGCGGGCGACCTGGTCTGCGTGACCGGATGGCTCGGCCGCGGCGGCGCGGGTTTCTACTCCATGAAGCGTGGGCTCAACCTCAAGGACGCGGAGACCGCCCTCAAGAGGCCTTGGCCGAGGGTCAAGGAGGGGATGGCCCTCTCCGCCTCGGGCATCGTCACATCGTGCATGGACATATCGGACGGCCTCTCGGCCTCCATATTCGAGATGTCGAGGTGCTCAGGGATGACTTACGAGATCGACTACTCGAAGCTGCCGAGGGCCAAGGAGGTCGACATGGCCTTCCAGGACCCCCAGAGGCAGAGGGACCTGACCCTCAACTTCGGGGACGACTTCGAACTGCTGTTCACGATCAAGCGCGAGGCGGAGGGTGAGCTGTCGAAGATCGCCCAGGCAAGCGAGTGCCCTATGACCGTCATAGGGAAGGTCACGAGCGGCGAGGAGAACATCCTCATAGACAACGGGACGCGCGAGAAGCTGGAGAACCTTGGATATGAGCACTTCCGCTCCCGGCAGCCATGAAGCTGAGTTCTACACCAGAGAGCGTGGCAAGGTCAGGTGCGGGCTATGCCCGCACGAGTGCCTCATAGCCGAAGGCAAGCGCGGCCTCTGCGGCGTGAGGGAGAACCGGAAGGGGACGCTCTACGCGCTAACATACGGTCTCGCGTCGTCCATCCACCCCGACCCGATAGAGAAGAAGCCCTTCTTCCACTTCCTCCCGGGGAGCACGGCCATCTCGTTCAGCAGCGTCGGGTGCAACCTGTTCTGCAGGCACTGCCAGAACTTCTCCATCTCGCGCGCCCCGGCCGACGATTTCGGCCTGACGAAGGTCACCCCGGAGGACGTGGTCCGCTATGCCATGGAATCGAAGTCGAGGTCCGTGTCATGGACGTACAACGAGCCCACCATATGGCACGAGTTCACGACCGTGGCCTCGAAGGCAGCCCACGCGGCCGGGCTCAAGACGAACTACGTGACCAACGGCTACATCAAAGAGGAGCCGTTGAGGTCGCTCAAGGGCGTCATCGACGCCATGAACATAGACGTCAAGGGGTTCAACGAGCCGTTCTACAAGGAGGTCTGTGGCGGGAAGCTCTCCCCCGTCCAGAGGGCGTGCGAACTCGCGGTGGAACTGGGCATACATGTAGAGCTGACGTACCTGGTGATACCCGGAAGGAACGACTCCGAGACCGACCTTTCGGGGTTCTCCCGATGGGTCGTCGACAGGATGGGCAAGGAGGTCCCTGTCCATTTCTCCGCGTTCCACCCCGACTACAAGATGACCGACACCCCACCCACCCCGATGTCCACAATGGAGAACGCGTACAGGACCGGCAAGCGGCTCGGCCTCGAGTTCGTCTACGTCGGGAATGTCAGGGCGGGCGAGATGGATGACACATTCTGCCCCAAGTGCGGGGCGCTGGCGATAGAGCGTGAAGGGTTCTGGGTCGGGAGCACCGCGCTGAAGGGGGACAAGTGCGCGAACTGCGGCTCCGGCTTGAACCTGGTGATCTGACTACCGCCACCCGACGCCTGACGGGCCTCAGAGTCCCATGAGCAGGAAGACCAGGTTGCCTACGACGAAGGAGAACACGAGGCCGATGGTCATGGGTATGATGAAAGGCACCTTCGGCGTGACCCAGACCCGGTCGTGCCCCGCTTTGACCAGGAGGTCGAGTTCGGCCTCCAGGTCCTCGTTCCTGCGTGGCCTCGTGTAGACCACGCGCCTGTCGTCCTCCATCCTTTCCATGAGCCAGACGAAGCGTCCCCTCGCATCGGCGGCGTCCATCCTGTAGCCCACGAACGCCTGGGGGAACACGGCCTCGCCGGCCGCGAGGTTCTTGACGAGGAAGACGAGCGGGAGGAAGACGACGACTATGGCCGCGTTGACGAGGACCACGAAGGCGAACGGGAAGACCAGGTCGGCCAGCTCAGC
>JALOTO010000023.1 GCA_025457845.1 Thermoplasmata archaeon
ATCTCCTTCTCGTCGATCGGGACCTTGATCCCGTTCTTCATCGAAGAGGCGACGCCTTCCACCGTGAGGTTCGTCCGTCGCTCTATCTCCGTGATCTGGCAGAGGACCCATCCGGCCTCCTCGTGCTCGACCTGGACGTAGTCCATCTTCTCCATCTTGCCGGTGACGAAGACATTGAACTTGAGGGTCCCGACGTTCCCATAGATGACGCCGGTCTGCGTCAGCCCCTGATACGCCTTCTTCCTGACGGGCTTCGGCTCCTGCTTGGGCGGCGCATCTACCTTGGCCGCGGGGACGGACTCTTCGTGCTCCGTTGCGTCCGCTGGCGGAGAGAATGACACCTGGTCGGTACCTTCGCTCAATTGCATCCCATCTCTGTTTCGGATTATGCCACTACCGGCTATAAATTCTTTTTCTGGACCGGCTCATGCGCGCGCGACGGCGCGCGGAACCGTCAGCCTTTAAGACAGGACACATCATTCCCCGCGTAGGATAGCATGTTCGTCGTAGGGGGGTCCGCGTCTCAGCGGTTGTCCAAGGAGCTGGCCAAATGCCTGAAGGCAAGACAGGCGAAGGTCGAGATCAAGCGTTTCCCCGATGAGGAGTGCTACGTCAGGATAGACGAGGACCTGGACGGGGAGGACGTGTTCATCGTCCAGACGTCCTGGCCGGACAAGAACATCGTGGAGCTGTTCCTGCTGCAGGACGCGGTCCGCGATTTCGAGGTCGCGTCCCTCACCACGGTCGTCCCGTACTTCGGCTACGCCCGCCAGGACAAGCAGTTCAAGCCGGGCGAGCCCATCAGCGCGCGGGCGCTCGCGCGCTTGATTCAGACCCAGACCGACGACTTCATAACCGTGGACGTGCACGCGCCGACGGTCATCGACTGGTTCGAGAAGGCATCGGCGAAGAATGTGATGGCGTATCCAGAGATAGGGAGGTTCCTGAAGGGCGTGGGTGTCCAGGTCATCCTGTCCCCGGACGAAGGGCGCTGGGACAACGCCAAGCGGGTCGCCGACGTTGTCGGATGCGACGCCGACTACCTCGAGAAGGAGCGCATCGACGGGAACACGGTGATCATGACGCCGAAGAACCTCGACGTCAAGGGGAAGAGCGTCGCCATCGTCGACGACATCATCTCGACGGGCGGGACCATCGTCAAGGCTGCGGAGCAGCTCAGGAAGCACGGCGCGAGGAAGGTGGTCGCGGCGTGCACCCACGGGGTCTTCGCCGCCAACGCCTTGGAGCGGCTGAAGGGTGCCTGCGACGAGATTTATTCTACGGACACGATAGAAAATCCGACGACGTGCATAAGCGTTGCCCCGCAGATAGCCAGGATGGCCAAGGACTAGGCACCAGACCGACCAAAACATAGATATCCACCCCTGGGTTTCTCCGGGATGCCATGAAGAAGGCGGAAGACTTCAGCGAGTGGTACAACGAGATAGTCGAGAAGGCCAACCTGACGGACAAGCGCTACCCGATAAAGGGAATGAACGTCTGGACCGGCTACGGCTGGAAGATCATGCGCGCCATCGACACCCAGATCAGGGAGGAGTTCGACGGCACGAACCACCAGGAGGTCTGCTTCCCGCTCCTCATACCGGAGGACCAGTTCGCGAAGGAGAAGGAGCACATCAAGGGCTTCGACTCCGAGGTCTTCTGGGTCACCCACGCCGGCCTCAACAAGCTGGACGTCAAGCTCCTTCTCAGGCCGACCAGCGAGACGGCCATGTACCCGATGTTCGCCCTTTGGGTGAGGTCCCACGCAGACCTGCCTCTCAAGACGTACCAGATCGTCAACACCTTCCGGTACGAGACGAAGCAGACGAGGGCGTTCATCAGGGTCAGGGAGATACACTTCTTCGAGGCCCACACCTGCCACGCAGACTTCGACGACTCGGAGAGGCAGGTCAGGGAGGACTACGAGATCATGGAGCGCCTGGGACGCAAGTGGTGCATCCCGTACAGGCTCCTCAAGCGCACCGAGTGGGACAAGTTCCCCAGGCTCCTCAAGCGCACCGAGTGGGACAAGTTCCCGGGCGCGTTCTACACCGTGGGAATAGACACCCTTCTCCCGATGGGCAAGAGCCTACAGCTCGGCTCGATACACGAATACAAGGAGAACTTCTCCCGCCCGTACGAGATCAAGTACGAGGACGACAAGGGGGAGCACAAGTACGTCCACCAGACGACCTACGGGATGAGCGAGAGGCTCGTGGGGGCCATAGTTGCCCTGCACGGCGACGACAAGGGGCTCGTCCTGCCGCCCGAGGTCGCACCGATCCAGATCGTCGTCATACCGGTCCTGGCCAAGGGAATGGCGGAGAAGGTCACCGAGGCCACGAGGAAGCTCGCGCAGGAGCTGAAGGACGCCGGCATGCGCGTACACATCGACGAGAGGGACCTGCGCCCCGGCGCGAAGTACTACGACTGGGAGCTCAAGGGGGTCCCGCTCAGGCTGGAGCTCGGGATGAGGGACATCGACGGCGGTGTAATAACCCTGGTCAGGAGGGACACCGGCGAGAAGTCACAGGCATCCAGGGAGGGCGCGGCCGGGAATGTCCAGGCCATGCTCGACAGGATCGCCGACGACATGTACACCAGGGTCAAGAAGACCATGGACGAGAACGTCCAGGCCGTCACGACCCTGGAGAACCTGCCCGCGAAGCTCCTCAAGACCGGCTGGTGCGGGAGCGAGGAGTGCGGCCGCGAGATAGAGACGAAGGCCGACAAGAACCTCCTTGGCACGCCGATCGACGGCGAGGAGTGGCACGGGAACTGCGTCGTCTGCGGCAAGCCCACCAAGACGGTCGTCTACATGGCGAACGCGATGTGAGAGTCCAGGCCTCCGCCCGAATGCGAGAAACGGTTCACGCGCTCTGCGGCTTCTTCCTGTATAGGAGTATCCCGAGCACGCCGAAGACGACCAGTGGCACGTAGATTGTGTAGATGCCGATGTTCCCGCGGTCGAACGGGTACCATGTGCCGTACATGATGCCCCACGCCCAGTAGATCGCTATGCCAGCGACGAGCAGTATCGTGAAGAACCCGAGAGTGGCCTTCCTCTGGAACTCGGCTCCGTCGGCCTCTGCCATCATCGCGCCAAATGGGTTGGTCATATAAATTGGTTTCTGAGGCCCCTCTTCTCACTTCGTCCTGCCCTTCCGCTGCCGCGCATCCGGCTCCAGGACGATGGTATCGACCGCCGCCCTCAGCAGGACCGCCTGCCCCGACCCATGGACATGGAACCCGGCCTCCTCGGCGGTGAGGCGCGCCCATGTGGGATCGTCGTGTGTCCTCAGACGGTCGAAGTCGGCATACCTCTGCAGTTCCCACACGGAGGTCTTGTCGTGCGTGCCGAACCCGAGCACGGCCATGTACGTGCCCCTGAACCGCCATCCGGGCGGGGCGTGCTCGGCGAGTTTCTTCGAGTTTCTCTTGAGCCAGCGCTGGTATTCCAGTATCCGGCCCTCCTTCAGGTCGTGGCTTGCGACGTAGAACATGCGTTGCCACCCACTTGGCCAGGGCATCCGCTCACGCGGATATCAACCATTCGACGGGACCGGTCTCGGCGCCGCACTCATCCCGGAGGCGAGGACGTCCCGATCTTCAGGAACTCCTCCTCGTCCTTGAGGGCCTGCTCGAAGATCTCGAAACCCTTCTCGAGCTGGGCCTTGGATATGCACAGCGGAGGCGCGATCCTGAACACGTTCCCGAAGAAGCCGGAAGTGATGGTCATGAGGCCGGCGCGCCAGCACTTGCCCTGGATGTTGGTCGCCTCGTGGGGCTCCTTCGTGTACTGGTTCTTGACGAGCTCCACGCCGATCATGAGGCCCTTCCCGCGGACGTCGCCTATGATCTCACGGCGCTGCTGCATCTCCTTGAGCAGCTTGATGGCGTGGTCCCCGAGTTTCGCGGCCCTGTCCGCCAGGTTCTCCTCGACGATGGCCTGCACATGGGCCAGGCCGGCCGCCATCGTTATGGCATTCCCGCCGAATGTGGACGAGTGTGAACCGGGCCTCCACTTCCTCATTATATCGTGCTTGGCGATGATGGCGCCCAGGGGGACTCCGCCGCCTAGGGCCTTGCCCATGACCAGGATATCTGGAACGACGTTGTAATGCTCGCACGCGAACATCTTGCCCGTGCGGGCGAAGCCGGTCTGCACCTCGTCGAACACGAGAAGCGCCTGCTGCGAGTCGCATATCTGCTTGAGCCTCGGCAGGAACTCCTTCGGGGGGACGACATAGCCGCCCTCGCCCTGGATCGGCTCCACGAATATCGAGGCGATCTGGTTCGTGGTGCCGCCCATGGTCAGGACCTGCTTCTCGAGGTAGTCCGTGCAGTACATGCCGCACTCCGGGTAGGTCTGCTTGAAGCTGCACCTGTAGCAGTACGCGAACGGGGTGAAGATGATTCCAGGGGCGAGCGGGCCGTAGCTGTACCTGAGCTTCAGCTTGCTGGTGAGCGCCAGGCCGGCGCCGATCCTCCCGTGGTAGGAACCGAAGAAGGCGACGTGCTCGCTCCTCTTGGTGTAGTACCTGGAGAGCTTCATCGCCGCCTCGACCGCCTCGGCCCCGCTGTTCCCGAAGAAGGTCCCCTTGAGGGCCTTGCCGGGGGAGATGTCCGAGAGTAGCTTCGCGAAGTACGCCTCCTTGTCGAAGTAGGCGTCGTTGGCCATGGAGTGGATGAGCTTCGCTGCCTGCTCCTGGATGGCCTTTGCGACCTTGTAGTGCGTCCAGCCCGCGTTCATCACCGCTATGCCGGACGAGAAGTCGAGCAGGACGTTACCGTCAGCATCCATGACCGCGGCTCCAGCGGCCTTGTCGATGGTGAAGGTGAAGCACCTGTCATATGCGTAGGAGACGTAGTCCCTGTCGATCTTGATGATCTCCTTGCTCTTCGGCCCTGGGGCGCGGACCACGGTCTTGGGCGCGTCACGAGCCCAGTCAGGGACCCAGGCTGGCAGCGGGAACTCCTCGGCCTCGACCTGCGGCTTCTCCTCGCCGTCGGCCGGCTTGATCGACTGCTTCGGGGCCTCCGTCACCACCTCGTTCTCCGCCATCTCACTCATCCCTCATCCCTCCCGAGACTTCTCGAGAGTAAGCGCCCCCTTGGGGCAGGCCTTGATGCATCTCGGGTCGCCCATGCAAAGGTCGCACATGTAGGCCGTCTCGACCCCGAACTCTCCCTCGAAGAAGACGCCATCATAAGGGCACCTCGGTATGCAGGCCATGCATGCGAAGCACCTGTGCTCGTCAAGCGTCCAGAACTTGCCGTCGTCGTGGAACTCGAGGAGGGCCGACGGGCAGACCTCGCTCGGAGGGCAGACATCGCAGTGGACGCAGACAGTCGCCTTCTGCTTGCCGCCCTCGTTGGTGACCTTGATCCTGGTCTTGTTTGCCGCTACGCTGGAGGCATGAGCGGTCGCGCACGCCTTCTCGCACTCGAGGCATCCATCGCACTTGTCCGGGTGGAAGACCAGTCCGAACTTCTTCTTCGCAGAGGTCATTTGCATCCCTCCTGGTCCCGCGGCGCCATCCCCGCTCTGCGCGGCGGACTCAGGGTGACTTGCCTGCACTCATCAGTAAGCCGGTCATCGTACATTAACCCTTGCAGACTTGGGTATTTGTAGCTTCGCTCTGTGCGATTTGCATGGGTACTTTATGAACAATGTTCAATCAATTGGAGGGATTTGTTGAAAACCTTCCATTTACCGTAAGCCAATCGGCCGTCTTTCAATCGTATCAAAAGTGAGGGTGAAAGGGAGGGCGAAGGGACCACAATTATGTTGCCGAACAGATAATTACCGAGTCCGCTCATTCCCCCGCCGAACCTCGTCGGCGGAGAGGCCGAGTGCGAGCTACTGGCCAGTGCCATTGTACAACGGAGGCCATCCCTGTCCAAGTATGGGCTCACTTCAGGAAATCTAGCTTCCTCACGATTTCCTTGAGCCCGGCGTCCTCGAGCGACTTCCTCGTCGGCCTCCCCTGCTCGTCCCAGTTCCAGAGCTTGTAGTACTCTGCCAACATCTTCTCGAAGTCGGCCTTCGGCACCGCGTGGCCCTTCGGCTTGCCGTCGGGCAGCGGCTGCGAGGCCATGCGCTCTGGCAGCGTGTCGTCCTTCTTCGCGAAGCCCTCCCTCGCGTTGAACGCCCTGGTGAGGTTCCATATCCTCCTTCCGACCGCTCGCATGTGTGCCTCGTCGGCCGGGACTCCTGTCACCGCGGTGTAGTACTTCGCCATGTTGGGGAAGTTGACGCTGTAGAAGTCGCAGAAGATGACGCTCCACTTCACGCTCGTCCTGGTCTGGTCCTCGACGCAGATTGCAGCCTTCCCTTCGGGCGTCCAAGGATCCATGCTCCCGTACGCCTCCGCGGCCACGGGCCACGCACGCAGGTGGCACGCGCCCCTGTCCGATGTGGCGTAGGCGAGGGCCATGCCGATGGAGCCCCTCGGGTCGTACGCGGGGTACTCCATGCCCTTGACCTCGACGACGAGCTTCTCCGCCCCCTTGCCGATCTTCTTCGCCGCGCGCTTGCCACCGTCCGCGAGCGTGTTCCCGATGCCCTGCCTCTTGGCTATGATCTCCGGCATCTTCGCGTAAGCGCTCTCGTTCCCGAACTTGAGGTCCAGGCCGTTGAGGTCCTTCTTCGAGAGGACCTTCGTCTCGTAGAGCTCCATCGCGAGGCCGACGACGTTGCCGGCCGAAATCGAGTCGAGCCCGAGCCTGTCACAGTCCTCGACGAACTTGACGATTGCCTCGACGTTCTCGATACCGCAGTTCGAGCCGCAGAGGCCGAGGGTCTCGTACTCCGGTCCCTCGGTCGCGGCGTCCTTGAACGCCCCCTTCTTCACCTTGGCGTACGAGCCGCAGGCGATCGCGCAGTCGAAGCACGCCTTCTTGCGCACGAGCACGCGCGTCTTGATCGCATCGGAGTTGATGCCCTTCGAACCCTCGAACACGCCGGTGGACCAGTCCCTCGTCGGGAGTATGCCACCGTCGTTGCTGAGGTCGACCAGTATCGGAGTTCCATCGGTGATCATGCCCGCGTGGTCAGGGTTCTCCAGGACGTCCTTCTGGACCATCTCCTTCGTCATGGCCAGGAAGGAATCCATGTCCGGGACCTCGACCCCGAGGTGACCCCTGGCCGCGATGGCCTTCAGGTTCTTCGACCCGAAGACCGCGCCCGTGCCGCCCCTACCAGCGTTCCTCGTGAGGTCGCTTGTCACGCTTGAGATCAGCCCGAGCTTCTCGCCCGCAGGGCCGATGCAGGCAACGCGCGCGGCCTTCTCCCCGGTCTCCTTGCGGATGAGCTCCTCCGTCTTGTAGGTGTCCTTGCCCCAGAGGTTCTTCGCGTCCCTGATCTCGCCCTTGCCGTCGTTGAGCCAGAGGTACACGGGCTTCTTCGCCTTGCCCTTGATGATGAGCCCGTCGAACCCGGCGTACTTCACCTCGGGGCCGAAGTAACCACCAGCATAACTGTCCAGGAAGGCGCCCGTGAGCGGGCTCTTGGTCACCAGCACGTACCGGCTGGTCAGCGGCACGAACGTACCGACCGCGGGGCCGGTCCAGACGGTGAGGACGTTGTCCGGCGACAGCGGATCCGTACCTGGCTTCAGTTCGTCGAAGAGGTACCTGGCGCCTAGCCCCTTGCCGCCGATGAACTGTTTCGCGTAGTCCATGTTCAGCGGCTCGGTCGAGACCTTCTCGCTCGTCAGGTCGACCCTGAGGACCTTGTGTGTGTATCCGTCAGCCATGCATGATCACCTCTTCAGGACCCCCTTCGGGCAGACCTCGACGCACTGGGGGTTCCCCTTGCACAGGTCGCACTTGATGGAGTATGAACCGGACGGGTCGAGCCAGCAGCCGTTGTAAGGGCACGCATCCACGCACGCGCCGCACCCTGTGCACTCGTCCTTGTCGACGTAATAGGTCCCTAGGTTCTCATCGAGCTTGATGGCGCTGACTGGGCACGCATCGACGCACGGGTGTTCGTCACAGTGGATGCAGAAGCCGAGCTTGAACTCCCCCGGCTCCGGGAAGCGGTCCTCTACGACGATCCTCGCTTCGCTGGGATTGAACTTCCCCGTGTGCGACGCGGAGCACACGAGGGCGCACATCTGACAACCTGTACACTTCTCGATGTCGGCTTTGAGGCCTTTCGGCATCGGGGTCTCCTCCTGTAATCGGCCTTGTCTCGGACAAAGCCAGGCGGTGGAGGGTTCACACAGCGTCATGTGAGGCTTGCGATGACGGTGAACCCACTATTCCCTACCTAGCCCCCTAAGAGATACTGGGCTTGGAAACGACTTCGGTGTATATAGTGGTTGTCGGGTCATTTCTGTAAGCCAGACATACCCTGACACGAAGTTCGACATGGGCCAGTACGGTTCAGGCGTTGTGCTCGAGAGAGCTTAACGTTGGCAACCCGAGAACTTATATTCTGCATAACGGATATTTAATCAGGGATGGACACCAGCAAGTTTGTTATACACACGCGCCGTTCGCTTGTGGGATGATCGAGGAAGGGACCAGGGTAATGCTCGTCGACGGCGACGGGCGGAAATCGTTCCTCAGGGCGTCGAAGACGATGCTCGAGGTCGGCAAGCTCGGCGTGGTCGACGGCCGGGCGATATGCGACTCGTCGTTCGGCGATGTTCTGACCATAGGAGGGAGCGAGTTCACGATACTGAAGCCCAGCATCCTCGACATCGTAGGCGCAGTCCAGCGCAAGGCCCAGATCATGGGCCCGAAGGACAGTTTCCTCCTCCCCATGTACCTCGACCTCGAGGCGGGGAGCACGGTCGTCGAGGCCGGAGCCGGCTCTGGAGCCCTGACCGTGGTCCTCCTCAAGGCCGTCGCGCCGACGGGGAAGGTCTACTCGTACGACATAAGGGAGGACCACGCCAAGCAGGCGAGGAAGAACGTGGAGATGTCCGGCCATGCTCGGTGTTGGGACTTCAAGATAGGCGACATCTGCACCGTCGAGCTCGAACGGGATGTCGACGCCGTCGTCCTGGACATGCCGAACCCCTGGGACGCGATGGACAATGTGTGCAGGGCGATCAGGCCCGGAGGGCACCTCTGCTGCTATGTGCCCAACGCGAACCAGCTCGAACGGACGGTCAAGGCGATGCGCGAGGCAGGCCTCAGGGAGGTCTTCGCATTCGAGACCATACAGCGAGAGATGGTCGTCCACGAGGGTGGGGTGAGGCCGAGCTTCGAGATGCTCGGACACACGGGGTATCTGGCGCTCGCGAGGAAGGTCTAGAAGCATCGGATATTCAGCCGAGAAAATCCCGCTGGAGACCTCCCCCCACAGAAGTCTCCGAGCTGCTGAAAGGTTTGTCTAGCGCTGCTTCCCGCTTCCGATGAGGTCTATCCAGTCGACGCCTAGCTGGCCGTATGTCTCGAAGCCACCCCACGCATCGCCCGTGGCGACGATCTTCACGATGACCCCGTCTCCGTACCAGCAGCAGCCGTGCGTCGCGCAGAGGCCCGTATCGAGGTCCACGAAGTAGACCGTGTGCACGATCCACTGCTCACTTGCCCCGTCCGGATCCGTCAACGTGTCGGCAGTGTACTCGTAGACCCTTGCCCAGCTATCGTATTGCGGGTCGTAGAGATACACCTCGAAGCTGTCGTCCGCCTGACCATCGAGCACGCGCATGTTCAAGTACTGGATGGAACCCGTGAAGCCTTCAGGCATGGCGAATGTCACTGTCGCCCAGTTCTCATCATTTGCGCACCAAACGACTCTGCAGTCACCGTCGCCAAGGCCTCCCCAGTTGTCACCCGTGTCGCTCACCACTGGGCCCCAGCCCTCCATGTCCACAAGGAGATCCTCCGACGCCACGTCACCGATGTCGACCCCCTGCAGCAGCAGGTCGGTGGTCGCGGTGCCCATGGTCGCCGGCAGCATCATGGCAGCGGCCACGATGGCCGCAACAGCCGTGAAGGCTGGAAGCCGTCCTCTCTTCTCCCTAACATCCATTTCCTTCCTCCACCTCCTCCTCCAAAGAGGTTGTCGGTACTTCGTAAAGGCGCCCCACCTCGGCGCCGGGGCAGAGGGATTCAGATGAGAATCACGGCTGAGCGCTCCGCCATCGACCCCCTCGAACCCCACTATTCCCGGAATCGTCAACGGGTCAGCGCTATATGAAGTAGCCCGAATCGAGCGGCGACACGGACACGACCGATTGTGTCGAGGAGCCATCGCGCGATTGCCCCGCTCCAGCCCTCAAAAGCTAAGTACACCCCTGTGTAATCCCCACACAAAGGTGAACTCGGGATGGCCGTCGCTGAGGTCAGGATCGAACTTAAGAAGGGGGTGGCTGACCCTGAGGGGAAGAACACTCTCAAGGCGCTCGAGCTGCTCGGCTTCGAGGGCGTGAAGGATGTCAAGGCCGTGAAGGTCTTCGAGATCGAACTTGCAGGCGGCGCGGGGGAGGCGCAGAAGACGGCTGAGGAGATGTGCAGGAGGCTCCTAGCGAACCCCGTGATCCACAACTACACCATCAAGGTCAAGTGAGGGGCGACAGGATGTCCACCGACCATCTGTACGCCCGGAAGGATGTCCCCTTCGAGCATGTCGATATCAAGCTGTCGGAGGCGAGCGACGCTGAGCTCGCCGAGATCAGCCAGGAGAGCGGGACCGGCCTTTCTTTGGACGAGATGAAGAGGGTCAGGGACCACTTCGTCTCCAAGGGCAGGGACCCGACGGACGTCGAGCTCCAGTCGCTCGGCCAGGCGTGGAGCGAGCACTGCTGCTACAAGAGCTCGAAGGTGTTCCTGAAGGAGTACGTCTTCGGCATAGACAGCCGCCAGGTCATAGACAGGGGCGACGCCGGGGTCATGGAGTTCGACCGGGACCACGCGTACGCGCTGAGGGTCGAGAGCCACAACCACCCGAGCGCGGTCGAGCCGTACGGCGGAGCCGCGACTGGCATAGGAGGGATCATCAGGGACGTCCTCTGCATGGGCGCACAGCCGATAGCGCTGGTCGACCCGCTGTTCTTCGGGCCTCTCGATCATCCAGTGGACAAGGTGCCTCCAGGGACGAAGCATCCGAAGTACCTGTTCGGCGGCATCGTCGCCGGCATCAGGGACTACGGCAACAGGGTCGGGCTGCCGACAGTTGCCGGAGGGATATGGTTCGACGAGAGCTATGTGGGCAACTGCCTCGTCAACGTCGGCTGCGTCGGCATCGCGGAGAAGCGCAACATCCGCAGGAACGCAGTCAAGGGACCCGGCGATGTCCTCGTCCTCGTAGGAGGGAGGACCGGCAGGGACGGCATACACGGAGTCACGTTCGCATCGGCCGTACTCACCAAGGAGAGCGAGACCGAGTCGAGGGGCGCCGTCCAGCTTGGAGACCCGATAATGAAGGAGCCAGTCATCCACGCGGTCCTCGAGGCCAACGAGAAGCGCCTCGTGAACGGCATGAAGGACCTCGGCGGTGGAGGGCTCTCCTGCGTCGTCGGGGAGATCGCCCTTGCGGGCGGCTGCGGCGCGGAGGTCGACCTCACCAAGGTCCCCCTCAAGGAGGAGGGGCTCGCCCCCTGGGAGATCTGGGTCTCCGAAAGCCAGGAGCGCATGATGCTCTCGGTCTCGCCGAAGAACGTCGACGAGGCCCTGCATGTCTTCAACAAGTGGGATGTACCGGCCACGGTCGTCGGCAGGGTCATCCCGGAGAAGGTCGTCAGGCTCAACTTCCGCGGCCACAAGGTCTTCGACCTCGAGCTCGAGTTCCTGACCGCGGGACCCATGTACTGCAGGCCGTGCAGCGCCGAGAAGTCAAAGAAGAAGAGGGCGGAGAAGGCCCCCAAGGCCAAGGACAGGTACGACAAGGAGCTGCTGAGGCTCCTAGCCTCCCCGAACATCTGCAACAGGGACTGGGTCATCAGGCAGTACGACCACGAGGTCAGGGCGTCCACGGTCATCAAGCCCCTGCAGGGGAAGCTCGGCCACTGGAGCCACGGCGACGCGGCCGTGCTCAAGCCGGTCGAGGACTCGTTCCGCGGGCTGGGCCTCGCGGTCGCATCGAACCCGTACGCCGTCGCCATCGACCCGTACAGGGGAGGCAAGCTCACCATCGACGAGACCTGCAGGAACCTCGCGGCCGTCGGAGCCGTCCCCCATTCTTTCACCGACTGCCTCAACTTCGGCAACCCGGAGAAGCCTGACAGGCTCTGGCTCTTCAGGGAATGTGTCAGGGGCATGGGGGAGGTCGCGGCAGCGCTCAACATACCGATCCCGTCCGGCAACGTCAGCCTCTACAACGAGGCGGTATCCGGCGCCGTCCTCCCAACGCCGACCGTTCTCGGCTGCGGGATCGTATCGGACATAAGGCGCTGCGTGACGACGGACCTGAAGCACGAGGGGAACATCCTCGCGGTCGTCGGGGCCGCCAAGCCAGAGATGGGCGGCTCCGAGTACTACCGCATGACCAGGTCGTATTCACGGAAGGTGCCCGACGTGGACATCGCGGCCCTGAAGGCCGGCATGGACGTCGTCGTGGGAGGGATAGCGCGGGGCGCGATAGTCGCCTGCCACGACGTCTCTGACGGCGGCCTCGCGGTCGCCCTCGCCGAGATGTGCATCGGGGGCGACATCGGCGCGGATGTCGATGTGTCGAGGCTCGGGGACATGAGGTCCGACGCCAGGCTGTTCGCCGAGGGGCCGAGCCGGTGGGTCGTGGAGATCCGCAAGGGCAAGGAGAAGCTCCTGCCCAAGGAGAGGAAGGCCAAGGTCACCAGGATCGGCACCGTCGGGGGCGCCGCGCTGAGGATCAAGTCGAACAAGACCCTGGTGGATGTCTGTCCCGACGACCTCGCGGAAGCGTTCAACAGACCGTTCTGGAAGGTGATGGGATGAAGACCAGCCAGGTGAAGGTCTGCGTCCTCAGGATCGAGGGGACGAACTGCGAGGAGGAGTCGTACCAGTGTTTCAGGAGGCTCGGGGCCAAGCCCGAGAAGGTCCATCTCAAGCAGCTCACGGGGAGCGATGTCCACCCCGAGGAGAAGCGGAAGCTCTCGGACTACCAGATACTCGTGTTCCCCGGCGGGTTCTCCGCGGGGGACTACGTGCGCGCGGGCGCCATCTTCGCCGCGAGGCTCAAGAGCAGGCTCTCCGGGGACCTCGAGGACTTCGTCAGGGCCGGGAAGCCCGTCCTGGGGATATGCAATGGATTCCAGATACTGGTCGAGGCGGGGATGCTGCCCGCAATGTCCGCCGTCATCACCGAGACGCCCGAGGCGGTCCTGAACACAAACGACTCCGCGCGGTTCGAGTGCAGGCCGACCCTCCTGAAGAACGTCAGCAGGGGGAAGTGCGTCTTCACCACGAGGATCCCCCACGGGAAGGTCTCCCTCATACCGAGCGCGCACGCGGAGGGGAAGCTGATGTTCCCGATGGACAGGTCCGAGAGGATCGTCCGGGAGCTCGAGGAGAACGACCAGATAGTGTTCAAGTACGTCGACCCTGACGGGAACCCTGCAACGTACCCGTGGTGCCCGAACGGGGCGACCGAGAACATCGCGGGCATATGCAACCGGGACGGGAACGTCTTCGGCCTGATGCCTCACCCCGAGCGGGTGTTCTTCAAGTACACACACCCCGACTGGACACGGAGCCCGGACGGCCCGGGAGACGGCAGGGCGGTGTTCGAGTCCGTGCTCGACCACGTCACGAAGAAGTTCTGATGCGCCTCGGCGCGGACGGGACTCACAGCGAGACTATGAGTTCCACCTGGTCCCCGTCCTTGAGCCCGAGGGACCTCCTGAGGTGGTACTTGCAGATGACCTCGATGATGTCGGTGTGGTGCGACCGCACCGGGAGGACGACCGCGCACTCCATGTTGTGTATCGTGGCCAGGAAGCACTTCACGTCCCCGAAGGTCCTCCCCTCCTTCTCGAAGCCCTTGATCGTGATGCCCTCGGACTTCCTGAGGACGTCCAGCTTGGGCAGCTCTGGGTCGGCGAGCCTCAGGTTCAGCGTGCCCTCGTACGGCTTGAACCAGAGCTTCTTCTGGAACTGCTCCGCGTAGAAGTCCTGGTTGACGTAGTACTGCCCCTCTCCGAGGCCGGATGTGACGGTGCCTATGATGACGAGATGGTCCTTCATCTCGAAGATGCGCTGGTAGTCCGAGTACTCCTTCCTCAGGAGGTCGAACCCCTTGTCGGTGAGCTTGATCCTCTGCCGCCTCGCGCCCAGGTCCCTCTCGATCAGGCCCTCTCCGAGGAGTTCGAGGATCTTCTTGGACGCGGACTGCTGCGATATCTCGAGGACGTTCCCGAGCTCGCGCGAGGAGATGGCGATGTAGTCATGCACGCCGCCCATGAGGGCTATGTGCTTGAGAGTGGCGATCTGCTTCTCATGCATGGCAAAAACTAGCATTATGTACGCATATTAATAGGTTTTGAGAAAATGGTGGTAGGTCAGGGAAGAGGCCCGCCGCTGAGCTCCAGGTGCCTGGAGCTGCGCAGGCGCACGACCCTGAGCCCGCGCTCACGCACGCGCGAGATGAGCTCCCTGTCGTTGGTCACCACGGCCGCGCCGAGGCGGTCCGCGAGTTCGAGCACCGCGTCGTCGCCCCGGAGGTCCGTCTCGACTACCCGGTACTTCTTCGCGAGGGACATGGCCACCTTCGCGTTCTTGTCCACTGCGTTGGCGAGCTCGCCGAGGACCGAACTCGGCACTACTACGTCCGGGCAGCCGAACAGCCGCTGAAGCTCGAGGTCGATGTTGATCTTGAACTGAAAAGGCATCAGGAGCGCGTTGGCGTCCAGGACGACGACATCCACCACCGGAACACCATCCCCTACTGGACGATGCCGTGGCCGATGAGCCGCCACTTGCCGGCTATCCGCCTGGAGATCGCGACGCGCTGGCCGGCCTCTACGCAGACGGGGATCTTGAGCCCGATGTCCGCGCTGTCCGCGCGTCCGGATGTGACGACGCCGACGGTGGTCGCCGTCCCGACGCTCAGCATGAGCGGCTCGTTGGTCTTCAGGCTCTCGACCGCGAGCTCAGAGGCGACGCCGACGACCCGGTTCATCAGCTCCGTTCGCATTGTGAACGCGGTCTTGACGTCCGGGAGCGTCCCGGGCTTGCCCACGAGGCGGCCTACGAGAGAATCGGACTTGGTGAACGCCGGGTCCAGCCCGGTGCCTATTGCGATGAGCCCTCCAGGTCCTCCGAGGACGCCGCCCTTGAGGGTGTCCAGTTTCGTGCCTGGCACGTTGATGTCGAACGAGCGGGCGACATGCATGCGAGGCGGCTTGGACCTCTCCCACTTGGGGGTGGGGATGGTCTCCTCGATCGTCTTGATGAGCATGTCTATGTTGACGTCGTGCATGGCGGAGAGGGGGACGATCGGGGCATTCTCGGCTATGGTCCCGCTGACGAACTCCCGTATCTCCTGGTAGTTCTTCCTAGCCTCGTCGACGCTGACGAGGTCGATCTTGTTCTGCACGACTATGATCTTGTCGACCCCTATGATCGAGAGGGCCATCAGGTGCTCCCTCGTCTGGGGCTGCGGACACGTCTCGTTCGCGGCGACCAGAAGGAGCGCGCCGTTCATTATGGCCGCGCCAGACAGCATCGTGGCCATGAGCGTCTCGTGGCCCGGGGCGTCCACGAAAGAGACTGACCTGAGCAGCTCGCACGGGCCCCCGCATGCCTTGCACGTCGGGTTGATGGAGTAACACTCGGGCTCGGGGCACTTCTTGCACTTGTAGAACGCGACGTCGGCGTAGCCGAGCCTGATCGATATGCCCCTCTTGACCTCTTCGGAATGCCGGTCCGTCTGCTCCCCTGTCAGGGCCTTCGTCAGCATGGTCTTGCCATGGTCAACATGGCCTATCATGCCGATGTTGGTCTCTGGCTGGGACGGGACCTTCATCCTTACTTCTTCTCCTCTTTCTTGATGAGTTCGGAGACGGCCTTCATGCCGTGGGCTGTGATCATCATGTTGATCTGGAGGGTCTCGGGCGAGACTGTGTTGCCCCTGAAGTTCTTGCGCCTCCTGAGGCCGCCCTCCTGGGCGTTGAATCCTATGCTCTCGGAGACCATCAGCTTCTTCCGCCTTGGGCCCGGGAGGTCCTTCCTCATGGGGAACCCGTCCTTGTCGCTCCCGCCCATTATCTGCAGCTTGTAGCCTGGGAGCCCTACGAATATCCCGTCCACGACGTCCCCGATCTTCTTGCCTATGAGCGAGTTGGCGTGCTGCCCCGAGACGGTAGTCTGGTACGATTTGCCATCCTTCGGGTCATTGACAACCGCTTTGAACTCTGCCATTCAGTCCACTCCGGTGCGAGACGCCCTAATGCGAAAGGAGTTATATAGGTTTCGGGGACGGCGCTAGATGCTGGTGCGCGACCGCGATGGTGTCTGGCCCCGGGCTCACCTGCCCCAGAAGGGCTTCTCCTTGCGCTTCACGGCGGCTATCTGGTCGAAGGCCTCCTGCTCGTCGGCTGAGAGCTGGAAGTTCAGAAGCTCCCGCGCATGGGACTCGGGGATGTCCACGAGTAGGACCTCCTCGACGTCTATCTGCCGGCCAACGGTGGGCTCGTCGATGGCCACAGCGACCTCGGCCCCCATGATGGCCTCGGCGAGCGTGCTCTCGCCCGTGCGTATGCTCTTGATGCGGCCGATCTGCTTCCCGTCCACCTTCATGAGCGCCTGGCCTGGACGTATCCTTCCTGCCAGGACGCGCACGCCGACGATGGCGGGCTTGCTGACCCTGAAGACGTGGTCGCGGAGCAGCAGGATCTTGCCAGGGAAGACGACCTCGAGCCGCTTCTCCGCCATGATCTCCTTCTTGCGCTCCTCCGTCCACAGCTTGTACTCGTCCAGAAGACGGTAGATGACGTCGTTGGTGAACAGCCTCACGCCGGTCGCCCTGAGCTCGGCCTCGGCGTCCTGGTTCACCTTGACGTTGAATGCGAATATCACCCTGTGCAGGGGGTCGTCGAACTTCGATGCCTCGACCACGTCCTTGCGGTTCACGCTCCCGATGTCTATCTTCCTAATCGGCAGCTCCGCGTTCTTGGCCTCGAAGGCCAGCGCCTCGAGGGACCCGATGGCGTCCCCGCGGACGATTATCCCCTGCTCAGCCAGCTCAACCTTGATCTGGCTCTCCTTCTTCATCTCCTCCACTATCTCGTCCAGGTCCCCCGACACGACCCTCATCGTGCCGCCCGCCATGGCCCCTTCGAGACCCTGGGCGACGATCCTGATGCCCGCGGCGGCGGACACCTCCTTGACGCGGTCGAATCTCTGGCTCGGGTCGCGTATCTCGTCGAGCGGCCTCGGTCTCTGCAGCCCCTTGACCTTCGCCACGATCGGGTCGCCCCTCACCGACGAGACGACTATCTGGTCGCCTACGCTGAGGGTGCCCTTGTAGATGATCGTGTCGATGGCCGTCCCGATGCCCTTCTCCTCCTTGACCTCGAGGACTGTCCCCTCTGCCGCGCCCTCTTCGGTCCTGAGCTGCTCCTCCAGGAACCTCTGTGCGAGACCGACGAGGACTAGGAGCAGGTCCGGGAGCCCCTCGCCGTGCTTGCCGCTCATGGGGACGATCGCGACGCTCTTGGTGAAATCGGTTATCCGGTCGAACCTGTCCGCGCTCAGGGTGCTCTTCTCGAAGATGCGGCCCGTCAACGCGTAGAGCTTCTCGTCCAGCTCCGCCGCGACGCGCGGGTCCTGAGCCGCGAGGGTCTCGTGGAACGTCATTCCCTCGTGCACCCTCCAGCCTGGGATGAGGTCGATCTTGTTCGCCGCTATGACGAACGGCGTCCTCAGGTTCCTGAGGATGTTGATGCTCTCGACGGTCTGGGGCTTCATCCCCTCGTTGATGTCGATGACGAGCACGGCCAGATCGGCCAGCTTGCCACCCCTGGTCCTGAGCGAGGCGAACGAGTAGTGCCCCGGAGTGTCGATGAACAGAAGGCCCGGGACAGAGAACCTGCGCTCGCCCATGAGCTTCGCGCAGAGCTTGTGGATGGTCTCGATGGGCACGTCGGTGGCCCCTATGTGTTGAGTGATACCTCCCGCCTCGCGCGAGACGACCTTGGTGCCCCTGATGCGGTCGAGTATCGTCGACTTGCCATGGTCCACATGGCCCATGACTGAGACTATTGGCTGTCTAGCGGGCACGGGTCTCACCAAGGTGCGGTCGGTATATCAATGTAACCCGACCAGAATAAGATGGATTGAAAGAGGTTTGGCTCTGGCCCCTACTTCTCGAAGAGCCACGCCTCGGACGGGAGCTCGTAGTCCTGCAGCTCGTAATCGTTGAAGAAGAGCTTGATCTCCCTCTTGGCGCTCTCGGAGGAGTCGGAACCGTGGACTATGTTCCTTCCGGTCACCTGGGCGAAGTCGCCCCTTATGGTGCCCGGTCCGGCGTCCTGCGGGTTCGTCTTGCCCATCATGGACCTGCACACGGCGACGGCGTTCTCGCCCTCGATCACCATGCAGACCACCGGGCCCGAGGTTATGTAGGAGAGGAGCGGCTCGTAGAAGCCCTTGCCCTTGTGCTCCCCGTAGTGCCTCTCCGCGAGCTCGCGCGGTATGCGCATCAGCTTCACCGCGGACAGCTTCAGGCCGCGGTCCTCGAAGCGCTGGACGATCCTGCCGACCAGTCCCCTGGCCACGCCATCCGGCTTGACCATGACGAAGGTCCGCTCGATCATTCCTTAGCCGCCTCCGGCTTGGCCTTCGCGGCGTCCTTCTTCTCGGACTTCTTCGCCGCGGGCTTCTTCTCCGCCTTGGGTTTCTCCTCGGCGGCCGGGGCTGGCTTCTCCTCGGCCTTCTCCTCGGGCTTCCCCGCGGCGGAGGCCTCCTCCTTCTCGGCAGGGGCCTTCTTCAGCTTCCTCGCCTTGGCTCCGGTCTCCTCGGCGGCGGGCAGGCCCTTCATGCGGACCTGCTTCTCCCTCGAGTACCAGACGGTCCAGGTGGTCCTCCTCGGGACCCTGCCCAGCTCGACAAGGTTCTTGAAGCACTTGGATGTGCAGAAGTTGTAGATGACTCCGTCCTTCTTGATGTACATCCTACCCGTGCCAGGCTCGATCTCGTTCCCGCAGAACGAGCAAACTCTACGCTCGACCATGGAACATCACCTCACAGACCAGGAGCTCAGCGGACGCTGAGCTTCCTCGCCTCTCTCGAAGTCTCCTTCAGCATCAGCACATCGCCGACCCTCATCGGGCCCATTGCGTTGCGCGTGATGATGCGGCCCTTGTCACGGCCGTCCATGACCCTGACCTTGACCTGTGTTGCCTCGCCCGTCATACCTGTGCGGCCGATTATCTCGACCACCGTGGCGGGGATGCTGTCGTCGTCAGCCATTCAGGCCACCTACTTCTTGAGGGCCTTCAGCTTCTCGGCGAGCTCGTCGAGCGCTGGCTTTCCCTTGGACGCATCGAGCACTGCAACAGCCGCGGTCGGCTTCTCGAGTCCACATGCATTGCCGAGCTCCGCCTTGGCCGGGACGAAAGCGTACGGGATGTTCTTCTCGTCGCACAGGGCGGGCATGTGCATCAGGATCTCCGGCGGGGAGACGTCCTCCGCCATGACCACGAACAGCGCCTCGCCTCTCTCGACGAGCTTCGTGACCTCGTTCGTGCCCTTCCTCAGCTTCCCGCCGTCCCTGGCGATCTCGACTATCTCGTAGGTCTTGTCCACAAGTTCCTTCGGAGTCTCGAACTTGACATACACTGCCTTCGGCAAACTGATACCTCCTTCGGGCGCCGTCAGGCGCCTTCATCATTCATCGGCCCTTTCTTACGAAAAGAGCAGGAGTGAGTAATTGCTGGTGGTATAAAAGGGTTGCTGACTTATCCTGTCCGCCCAGCCCGCGACGGCCACATCGTCCTGGCGGGATGGGGCCCTGACATAAATAATAACCAGGACGCCGTTCTACTCGTGGTACCATGGTCGAGACGGTCGTGCAGTTCCAGCCATTCGGGATCAAGACTCCTGTTCGCACGGGCACGACCCTGCTCGAAGCCGCCACCAAGGCAGGGGTCTCCCTCGAGGCCATCTGCGGAGGGGCGGGCAAGTGCGGGAAGTGCAGGGTGACCGTCACCGTCGGGGCGCCGCTCCTGTCCCCGACGGGAGAGGATGAGAGGTCGCTTCTGTCCGACCGGGAGGTCAGGACCGGCACGAGGCTCGCATGCAGGGCCAAGGTCGTGAAGGCCGGACGGGTCGTGGTCGAGGTCCCCGAAGGGAGCCGAAGGGAACACCACAGGCTCCTCGCCAAAGGCGTCGAACCGCCTATGAAGCTCGCTCCAGGCGTCTCCAAGATAAGGGTCACCCTCCCGCCGGCGTCCATGAAGGACTTCCGCGCGGACGACGACAGGCTAGTGGACGAGCTGAGGAAACGTGCCCGGAAGACCGCCGCCCTGCATCCTGGCGTCCATACGCACCTTCCGAGGGCGCTGAGGGACAAGGGATGGGTGACCACCGTATCACTGTTCAGGGACTGCGAGGTCATCAAGGCGGAGCCTGGGGACACCACCGATGTCCTTTGCGGCGTGGCCGTGGACATAGGGACGACCAAGGTCGTCGCCTACCTGGTCGATCTCAACAGCGGCGAGGTCCTGGGGACGCAGAGCACACCGAACCCTCAGATACCTTTCGGCGAGGACCTGATGTCACGCATCTCGTTCACCATGAGGCAGGAGAACGGGCTCGAGCAGCTCCGCAAGGTCATAGTCGACGGGCTGAACATGCTCATCGAAAGACTATGCGTCAAGGGCGGGGTCGACCCAGACGACGTCATGGAGGTCATGGTCGTCGGGAACACGGCCATGCACCACATCTTCTTCGGGATACCTCCGCAGTCGCTCGCGTCGGCCCCGTACGCCCCTGTGGTCCGGACATCGCTTGCGATCCCAGCATCCCTGGCAGGACTGGAGGTCTATCCCTTCGGGAAGGTCTCGGCCCTGCCGAACGTCGCGGGGTTCGTGGGGGCGGACGCGGTAGCCGACCTGCTCTCGAGCGGGCTGTACGACGACCGGAAGGTCGGAATGATGATCGACATCGGCACGAACACGGAGATCGTCGCAGGGAACCGTGACAGGCTCATCAGCTGCTCGTGCGCATCCGGGCCCGCGTTCGAGGGCGCGCACATCCGTTTCGGGATGCGGGCGTCCACGGGCGCTATCGAGAGGGTGTGGATCGACCGGAGGACGAAGGAGGTCATGTACACCACGGTCGAGGACAGGCCCGCGCGCGGGATATGTGGCTCTGGAATCGTCGATGCCGTCTCCGAGATGTTCAACGCGGGGATCCTCGACGCATCCGGGAAGATCGCGGTCGACGGCGGCGCGCCCGGCGTCAGGCGCGGTGAGGGGGGCGTGCCCGAGTTCGTCCTCGTGAACGCGAGGGAGACCGAGACTGGCGAGGAGGTCGTCGTCACGCAGCACGACATCCAGGAGATCCAGCTCGCCAAGGCCGCCATATTCACGGGAGTCGCGACCCTCATGAGGAAGCTGAAGGTCAGGCCGAGCGACATAGACAGGGTCTACGCCGCTGGCGCCTTCGGGACCTATGTCGACGCGGAGAGCGCGATCAACATCGGCATGTACCCGGATGTCCCCGCGGACCGCATAAGCTTCATCGGGAACGCCGCAGGCTCGGGTGCGCGGATGGCGCTGAAGTCGGTCAAGGCAAGGGACCTCGCGGAGAGGCTATCACGGGAGGTGCGGTACGTCGAGCTCGCATCGGAGAAGGACTTCCAGCAGGAGTTCGCCAAGGCCATGTTCCTGCCGCACAGGGACCTGACATACTTCCCGAACCGCGGGAAGAGGTCGAGGGGGAAGGCCCCAGCGAAAGGCTCACCTGGCACCGGATTCTGAGTTTGCCCGCGGGATTCGAAAATCGTACACCTAATCAGGAAGTCTTCAAACCGCAATCGAACAAGTCCCGCTGGGTTAAAATACGTTCAGACCATTAGTCCCGGCCACGGGTCCAGGCGCGCTCGCCAGGGTCCGGGGTTGAATGTGAAATAATGAAGACCATCGTCATAGGAGTGGGGGCTGTGGGTTCCGTCACCGCCGAGGTGCTTGCGAACTCCGTGGAGTTCGACAAGGTCGTCCTTGCGGACATCAACGTGGAGAGGGCGAGGCGGGCGGAGAAGAAGATATCGAGCGACAAGGTCAGCGTCGAACGCATAGACGCGTCCGATGTGGACGGCATGGCCAAGGCCTTCAAGGGGACCGACCTGGTCCTCAACGGGGCCATCCCGAGGTTCAACCACAACATCATGGACGCGTGTCTGATGGCCAAGTCAAACTACGCGGACATGGCATGGGACATAGCCGTCGACCAGACCCCCGCCGGAGGCGTGATCAAGGAGACGCCCGCGTGGGAGTTCCTGAAGAAGGACGGGGACTTCAAGAAGGCCGGAATCGCCGGCATGATCGGCCTCGGGTGCGACCCGGGCCTCTCGAACCTGTTCGCCCGCATGGGCGCAGACAAGCTCGACCGCGTCCACGAGATCCTGATCAGGGACGGGGACAACGGCATCGTCGAGGGATACGACTTCGCACCGCTCTGGTCGCCAGAGACGCTCATCGAGGAGGTCCTGATGCCCGCGACGTATTACGCGAACGGCGCATACAGGAAGTTCGCCCCGTTCCAGGGCAGGGAGGAGTTCGACTTCCCGAAGCCGGTCGGCAAGCTCCCTGTCTACAATGTGGACCACGAGGAGCAGGAGACCCTGCCCACGTTCATCGGAGAGGTCCTCGGGAAGGGCTGCGACTACTGCGACTTCAAGATCGCCCTCGGGGACGAGTACGTCGAGGCGATCAAGATGCTCGGCAAGCTCGGCCTGTCCAACCCGAACAAGATCGACGTGAAGGGCGTCAGGGTGGCCCCGAGGGACGTCGTCGCGGCGGTCCTGCCTGACCCGTCGACCCTCGGCCACAAGGCCAAGGGTGATTGCGCCATAGGCGCGACGGTCATGGGAGTGAAGGACGGCAAGATGGCAGGGCACTACATCTACACGGAGCTGAACCACGAGAGGACCTACATGAAGTACGGGTTCAGCGCGACCGCGTACTCGGTCGGTGTCCCGCTCGCGATCGCGGCGATCCTCTTCGCGCAGGGGAAGATACCCCAGAGGGGAGTGTTCCCGCCGGAGATGATGGACCCGGAGCCGTTCGTCAAGATGCTGCCCAAGTACGGCATGAACTGCGTCCAGAAGAAGCTCTGACCAGCGAGACCGTAGCGGCGCGAAACCCCTCCAAACCCGATTCACTTCGTTTTCAGGCCGCTGCAACGGTTATTTTACCTCGTTCGCTCTTCCGGCAGACATGGCAGAGGGCGACACCCGCATCAGGAGATTCTATCTCTACCGCGCGGTCACGTCGTTCGCCATGTGGGGCCCGTTCTGGACCCTCTGGGCAAACAAGAACATCGACAACCTGTTCCTCATCACCGTCATCGACATGGCGTTCTGGATCACGATGATCGTGTTCCAGATCCCGACCGGGCTGATTGGCGACAAGTACGGGAGGAAGGTCGTCCTGCTGATCGGGGAGCTGCTCTTCGCCGCCGGCCTGCTCGGGTTCGGGCTCAGCAACAGCTTCGAGCAGTACCTGATATCCAACGCCGTCTGGGCTCTCGGGGTGTGCTTCATAGTGAGCGGGGACACGCCCTTCGTCTACGACACGCTGGTCGAGCTCAAGAGGGAGAAGGAGTTCACGAAGATCATGGGCTACTCCAACGCCGTCATGTTCATGGTGAACGGGGCGGCGTACGTCGTCGGCGGCTACCTGGCATACACCCTTGACCGACTCGATCTCACCCTGATCATCTCCGCGGGCATCATGACCGTCGGGGTCAGCACCATATTCCTGCTGAAGGAGCCGAGGGTCGAGAGGACGCAGTTCGAATCGTACGTCAGGCAGTTCAAGGAGGGCTTCAAGCACGTCCTTCACTCGAAGGCCATCCTGGTCCTCATCATGTTCCAGATCATCATACAGGTCGCGGTCTACGTCATGGCCGTCTTCAGGGCGATCTACATGGGCGACAGCCTCGGCTTCGACTACTTCCAGATCGGGCTGTTCTACGCCTCGTTCGCCATCGTCGGGGCGTTCGTCGTCAGGGAGGCGAGCAGGTTCGAGGGCTACGCGGGCGAGAAACGGGCCCTCGTGATCATGTACGTGGCCATGTTCGTCTCGCTGGGGATCGTCTTCCTCGTCAGGTCACACTACGCCATCATCGTCCAGTTCCTGATCTACGCGGTGGCGGACCTCCAGTCGCCGATCGTCGGCGGCTACATCAACAAGCGCGTCGACTCCGCACACAGGTCGACCATCGCGGCGATATCGAGCGTGATGTTCACTGGGATCCTGGTGACGGTCGAGGTATCCGCGGGCTTCGTCGCGGAGGCATGGAGCATAGAGGGCAGCGTCATCCTCATCGCCCTCGGGAGCCTCCCGGTGGCGTTCTACCTGCTGAGGACCTGGTGCAGGCTCGTCGACGCGGAGAAGGCTGCGACCAAGAAGGTCAGGGTCCTCAAGGAGTTCTAGAGAAACAAATCCGGCCCCGCATCCGGGGCCGTGTTATCACAGAAAGGGGGGAGGATAACATCATCGGGAATCCCCCATGACTTAATAAATGTTATCATTTTTGATAGAATATGACCATCACTGTAAGATGCGGGGCCTCAGCGCCCCTTCCCGGCCTTGTCCGCCAGGCGCTTCTCGGTCTTCGCCACGAGCAGACGGGTCTTGATCACGCTGTCGGGGTTGAGCGAGATGCTGTCTATGCCGCATTCGACCAGGAACTCGGCGAACTCGGGGAAGTCGGAAGGCGCCTGCCCGCAGATGCCTATCTTCCTCCCCTTCGCCTTGACCTTGTGTATGACGCTCGCGACCATCGACTTGACCGCGGGGTTCCTCTCGTCGTACAGGTGCGAGACGAGCTCCGAGTCCCGGTCGAGTCCCAAGGTGAGCTGCGTGAGGTCGTTCGACCCTATCGAGAAGCCGTCGAAGACCTCCGCGAACTCGTCCGCCAGTATGATGTTGCTCGGTATCTCCGCCATGACGTAGACCTCGAGCCCGTCCTCCCCCTGCTTGAGCCCGTACTCGGACATGGTCCTGATGACCTTGCGTCCCTCGTCCGGGGTCCTGCAGAACGGGACCATGACCTTGACGTTCTTCAGGCCCTTCATCTCGCGGACGCGCCTCAGGGCCTTGCACTCGAGCCCGAACGCCTCCTTGTACTTCTTGTCGTAGTACCTGGAGGCGCCGCGCCAGCCTATCATCGGGTTCGACTCGCTCGGCTCGTACAGCTCTCCGCCGAGCAGGTTGGCGTACTCGTTGGTCTTGAAGTCCGACATTCGGACTATGACATCCCGCGGGTAGAACGTCGCGGCGATCTTCCCGACCCCCCATGCGAGCTTGTCCACGAAGTAGTCCACCTTGTCCTCGTATCCCGCAGCCAGCTCGTCTATCCTGCTGACCACGGCGGCGACCTTGGGGTCTGTCTCCGCGAGCTTCTGGAGGTGCTTGAACTCGACGAGCGCTAGGGGGTGTATCCCGATGTGGGACGCGATTATGAACTCGAGCCTCGCGAGGCCCACTCCGTCGCATGGCGTCTGCCCCTGTGTGAAGACGTGCTCTGGGACGGCGACGTTCATCATGATCTTGGTCCTGGTCTCGGGGAGCACGGAGAGGTCGGTCCTGTCTATCCTGAACTTGAGCTCGCCCTTGTACACACGGCCCTCGCCCTCGGAGCAGTCGACCGTGACCGGCTGCCCGTTGACGAGCGCCTTCGTCCCGCTGCCGGTGCCGATGATGCATGGGATGCCGAGCTCGCGCGACACTATCGCCGCGTGGCACGTCCTCCCTCCCCGGTCCGTCACGATCGCCGAGGCGATCCTCATTATGGGCTCCCAGTCCGGGTCGGTCTTGTCCGTGACAAGGACCTCGCCCTTCTTGAAGTCGGATATCTCGTACGCGCTCTCCAGGACCCTGACCTTCCCCTTGCCGATCTTGGAGCCCACGGCCTCGGCCTTGAGCAGGACCTCGCTCCGCTCCTCGATCACGTAGGTCTCGAGGACGCTGCCCTGCTTGGCGGCGTGCACCGTCTCCGGCCTGGCCTGCACGATGTACAGCTTGCCCGTCAGGCCGTCCTTGGCCCATTCGATGTCCATGGGCTTGCCGTAGTGCTTCTCGATGGTCACTGCCCACTCGGCGAGCTCCTTGATCTCGTCATCATTGAGCACGAACCTGTTCCGGTCCGACTCGGGCACCTCGGCGTCCTCCATCCCCGAGCCCTTCGACGCGTAGATCAGCTTGTGCTCCTTGCTGCCGAGCTTCTTCTCGATGATGGGGTCCTTGAACTTGCCCAGCGAGGGCTTGAAGACGTAGAACTGGTCGGGATTGACAGCGCCCTGGACGATCATCTCTCCGAGGCCCCACGACCCCGTTATGTAGACGACCTTGTCGAACCCGCTCTCCGTGTCGAGAGTGAATATGACGCCGCTGCACGCGAGGTCGCTCCTGACCATCCTCTGCACCCCGACGGACAGGGCGTTGTCGATGTGGTCGAAGCCCTTGTGCGCGCGATAAGCGATGGCGCGGTCCGTGAACAGGCTCGCGAAGCACTGCTTCATGGCCCTGAACACGGCATGCTCGCCCCTGACATTGAGTATGGTCTCGTGCTGCCCGGCGAACGATGCGCCGTCGAGGTCCTCAGAGGTGGCGCTCGAACGGATGGCGACGCTCGGCGCCTCCAGGTTCAGGCGCCTGCCCAGCTCCCAGTACCCGTAGGCGATCTCCCTCTGGAGCCCCTCGGGGAACTCCCCGTCCAGGAACGCCCTTCGGACCTTCGCGCCCCTCTGTGCGACGTCCGATGGGTCGTCGGGGTCGAAGCCCTCGAGTATCGCCATGACCTTCTTCCTGAGGTCGTTGGCATCCACGAACTCCTTGAATGCGACGGTGGTGACTGCAAAACCCTCGGGGACGCGGATGCCCTTGCTTGTGAGGTGCCCTATCATCTCTCCGAGCGACGCGTTCTTGCCGCCGACCATCGAGATGTCCTTCAGGCCTACCTGGTCGAGCCACAGCAGCCGCTCGTTGGTCTTCCTCTGTTGCGTTCCAGCACCCTTAGCCATCTTCGCCCCGCCCTGACGTCGGTGGTTTCTGTAGGCTTGAGACGCTCCGCGCACCTGCCCGCGCACTACGCGGACGGTGATCATTCTCGGCGCGGACGTGCGGCTCTAGTATCCGTACCTAGGACGCTCTCCCCGTCATAGACAATCGCGCCAGTACGGAGGAACTGCCGCCTCGGACGTTAGGTAAATGCCCTCGCCTTATTAACACTTCCCAACTACCAGCAGGCCCGCGAAACGAGTCAGCAATTGTGTGCAGCGTCCCGGCCTGTGCGCACACCGAAATATTGGATACGACGTACACGTCGCGAGATGGTCCGATGAAGGTCGCCATGCTGACTTACAGCACACGCGCGCGCGGGGGCGTCGCCCACGCGCTCAAGCTCGCCGAGAGGTTGCAGACTCTCGGCGCCGATGTCACACTGTATTCACTGTCGAGGAGCGACGACCCGTCCGCTGTCGGGGGGTTCTATCGGGAGACATCGGTCCCGTTCAGGGTCTTCGCGTACGAGTGGCACCCGGACATCATGACCCGGCTCGAGCGGATGATCGAGTCATATGTGGCCAACCTTCCCAGGGACGCCGACGTGTACCATTCCCAGGACTGCGTGGGCGGGACGGCGCTGATGAGGATGAAGTCCGAGAAGCTGATCTCGTCCCCCGTCTTCAGGACCATCCATCACATAGACGACTTCGCGGAGCCGAGGCTCTTCGAGTTCGAGAAACGCGCGGTCTCCGACGCGGACCACAGGTTCGTGGTCTCCAAGTACTGGCAAGAGGCGCTCAAGCGTGACTTCGGGTTCGACTCGACCGTAGTCTACAACGGCCTCGACCTCTCCGACTTCCCGCGCGGGCAGCCAAGGAGGTCCAAGACGCCGACCGTCCTTTTCGTGGGAGGGCTGGAGCCGAGGAAGGGGCTCGAGTACGCCGTCCTCGCAATGCCCAGGGTCCTCCAGAAGTACCCCAACGCGCGGCTGGTCGTCGTGGGGAAGACCGGCTTCCGCGGGACCGACGACCCCGGATGGTTCAAGGTGCTGGCGAACA
>JALOTO010000148.1 GCA_025457845.1 Thermoplasmata archaeon
GCCGTCAGGCCTGAGTAGAACTTCTCCTCCAGGAACCTGGAGACCTGGTATCGCGCCTCGGTCGGCGTGTTCTCCGTGACCATCTCGAGCGAGAGCGGGTGCCCGTGGGTGACCGATGCGAGCTCGTCCGCGGTGGTCCCCGAGATGCCCCTGGAGCCCAGGAGCGCGACGGCCGCTGCGTGGTCCAGGCCCCCCAGCTCGAGCTCGAAGACCTCGCCCCTGGCGATCACGTCCTCGCTGACGTACAGCCCTGGGCGGTGCTCGGCGGTGAGGACGATCTTGCACGAGCCGGTGCTCGCCCTGAGCATCCTCAGGAACTCGATGAGGGGCTCGGAGCAGTCCGCGTCGTCTATGAAGAGGGTGACCCCGTTCTCGGAGAACTGCTCGTTGAGGAGGAAGCTGATCTCGCCCAGCTCGAACTTGCCCGTGCCGAGGTAGTTGGACAGCCTCTTGTTGCCGTTCTCGGCCAGGAACGCCGCGAGCGACTCCGCCGCGGTCCTGGGGACGTCCCATGGCTTGACCTGGTACCAGAAGATCCTCTGTCCGGTGAGCCCGGACGCCAGCCTGGCTGCCAGGGTGGTCTTGCCTATACCGGGTATTCCCCTCAGGGAGAGGACCTTGACATCCGGTGAGGCGAGCTTCTCCCCGAGGATGGTGAGCTCCTTCCCGCGCCCGAAGAAGCTGCGGACGTGGGGCAGCGGGGACGACCTGCGAGCGTGCCTTGCCGGCGAGCTCGCCGCCGGGGAGACCTTGCCGACGTCGACCATGGGCTCGATGCCGTTCTCCTTGACGTACTGGACGACCTCGGCCGCCTTGATCTTCCCCTCGACCGTGAGGACGTAGATCTTCCTGCGCATCTTCCCGCGCTTGACATGGGAGAGGCGCTCGTCGATGAGGCCCAGGGCCTTCATCTTCTTGATCTCGATGGCCGCGTGGGCCCTGGAGATTCCGCAAGCCTGGGAGACGCCGTCCTGGGTCATGTCGAACGGCACCTCGAACTTGTCCTCGTACTTCACGAAGGCGTGGAGGTGGTAGAGGATCCGTTCCGACACGGTTATAGATCCACCCATGGTCCGATGGAACCAAAATGCCGTTATTTAAAGACGACTAGCACATGCAGCAGAAAGTCCGTCACTGTTTCTTCGGCTGCGGGCGCTCCTTGACGAGTATCTGGACGAGGGACACGGTGAACACACCCATCGCGCCGGAGATCAGGAAGGGTATCATCGTCCCGTCCAGCGGCTGGGGCATGCCGAGGTCCATGCCGTAGAACAGGTCGAGCATCAGGCCCCCGAACGGGGCGCCCATGACCGACCCGAGGTTGGACATGGACTCCAGCATCCCTATCAGGCGGCCCCTGACCTCCTCCGGGACCGTGTCGGCCTGCATGGCCCTGAGGGCCGGGCTCGAGACCTGGAAGGCCATGCTCCGCAGGGAGAGGAAGAGTATGACGACCCAGAGGGTCCACCCGAACGGGATGGCCATGATGCCCGCGAAGGCGACGTACCCCCCGAGGACGAACATCCTCTTGCGCCCGACCCTGTCGGCCATCTTCCCCGACGGGAAGGCGACAAGGGCGCCTATGCCCATGGCCAGGCCTATGAGGATTGAGATCGTGGACTGGCCGAGGTCGGGGTACTCCAGGACGAGGAAGTACGCCATCATGGGGCCTATCGCGGACAGGGCGAACCCCTCCATCGCGGCGTTCGCGTACAGCACGCGCAGGTTCGTGAGCCCCTGCGCGTCGAGGCCGTCCGGTCTCAGGAGCTGCTTGAAGGAGAGCCTGGTCCGATGGGCCTTCGGGGCCTTCGCGTCGGTCACATAGACCCACACGACCACGGCCCCCGCCATCGCCAGCACCGACGTGAAGTAGAACGGGAAGTGGTAGGATTCGACCTCTGAGAATCCGAGGACCTGCTGCGCGAACCAGAAGAGCCCGCCCCCTATGAACGGGCCGATGACCATCCCGAGGTTCGAGGACATGACTATCTTGCCCATGGACGAACCCCTGAGATGCGGAGGCGTGGAGTCTATGACAAGGGCCTCGCTCACGGGCCAGACCATGGCGCTCGCGACCCCCTGGAGCCCGCGCACCAGGACCAGTCCGAACCAATCATCCGGGAACGTGAAGAGTATGGACAGGACGGCGTAGAGGACCGCGCCCGCAAGTATGAGCCTCTTCCTCCCGAGCCTGTCGGAGAGGTTCCCGAAGGGCGCCGCGAGGAGCGCCCTCGTCAGGACGAAGGCGGAGAACAGGATGCCGAGCTGCAGCCCGACCTCGAGCGAGCCGCCCTCCAGCATGGAGAGGTAGAGAGGGAAGAGCGGCATTATGAGGCCGAAACCGAGGCTTATGATGAAGTCTATCGAGGCGAGGTAGTTCACGTTGCGCCTCGCCGCATCCTCGCTGAGCAGGTTCGAGCCCAAGTGGAAGCGCCCCTGACCGTCAGCCGACCGAGTCGACCCCGGCCTGCATGTTCCTCAGGATGATTGGAACCAGGTCCTTGTTGGTTGCCCTCATACCGCAGTCGGGGTGGACGTATGCCAGGTTCTCGCGCCCGACCTTGACGGAGACCTCGTGTATCCGCCTGGTCACGTCCGCCGGGGAGTGGACCTCCTCGGCCGTCATCGGGGTCACGGCGGTCGCTCCGACGCCGAGCTTCTTGTCGGCGTCGACGAAGGCCTTCCTGGACAGATGGTCGACGTTCGGCCTCTCCGTCCTTCCGGCGAACGCGAAGCTGAGGACGCTGACGTTCTGGAGCTTGAGGAGATGGTCGATGACCCCGTACCTCCCGATGAAGCCGCAGACGTGGACGCTCACCCTGTCGCGGGGCAGGCCGGATGCGACGTAGTCGAGCAGCGAGACGCGCTCCTTCAGGTCCCGGTACCCCTGGGAGAGGAAGGGCTCGTCGATCTGCAGGTAAGCCCCGCGGTCGGTCAGCGCCTTCGCGATCGGCGCCAGGGCGAGGGCTATGTCCTCGTACAGGTCGAAGTCCATGAGGTTCCTGTAGTGGCCCTTGACCTTCCTGCTGGCGCAGGTCATGCCCAGCGTGGTGGGCCCGGTGATGGCGACCTTGACCTTCCTCTGAGGATACTTGAGCCTGATGTAGTTGAGGTCCTCGACCTTGGAGAAGGCGGCCGGGTCCCCCTTGAGGGATATCTTCCCGGTCACGAGGGGCGCCCCGTCCTCGACCGCGAGGCCGTCGAGCGACTCGGCGAAGTAGGAGACCATGTCCGAGCGCTGCTCGCCGTCCGTCAGGATGTCGAGACCGTGCCTGAGCTGGAACTCGAGCGCGCGGTCTATCGACTCGTGAAGGTCGGGGGAGAACCTCTGGAAACTGCCTATCGTGGTCGTTAATAGGCGCGCCATACGGTTGCCGAAGGATTCCAGCCGGATAATAAGCCTTTGCGGCGGGGCCGTGGAAAAGGATTATCGGACCCGAGCCCGCTCCGGGCGGACGTGAAGCTCATAGTCACCTCGGCCGAGGACCCCGCCTCGATGAATATCCGGGAGAGGCTGCTCGAGAGGTCAGGCTGGACGGAGAGGGGAGAGTTCGGCGACCATCCTATCTTCTCGAAGGACGACTTCAGGATGGTCCTCGTGGACAGGATCCACCTCGACGAGGACGGCATCGACGCGAGGGCGTCCGAGGCGCTCGACGAGAAGGCCGAGGTCGTCATCTTCGCCTCGAGGCACAGGGCGGAGTCGAGGATACCGACGCTGACCGTCCATCCGATCGGCAACTATTCGTCGGCCGATTTCGGGGGGCGGCCGGGGACGCTCTGCCCGTCCTCGCCGCAGCTCATGACCTCCGCGCTCAGGAACCTGGCGAAGAGAGGGCAGGGGCTCGGGTTCAACATCTCGTTCGAGACGACGCACCACGG
>JALOTO010000024.1 GCA_025457845.1 Thermoplasmata archaeon
CGGGTAGGTCACCCATATCATGCTCGCCCCGGTGTGCCTGATGAGCATCGCTGAGTAGACCGGTGCGTTCCGCCTTATGAGGTCGGCCGGGAAGAGGGGAACCTGCATCCTGGCCTCCTTCATCTGCGGCAGCCTCAGCGCTATCGCGTAGGAGATGAAGATGAGCCCCGCGCAGTAGATGTACGCGCCCTCGTAGAATACGCCGAAGAGCCCCACTGAGAGGTTGCCGAGCCCCCAGCCCGCTGCACCCCATGCGCTGAACTTCCCCATCTTGCCTTTGGCCTCGTAGGCGTAGGCCATCAGGGCCGCGGGGAACATGCCAGATGTGAACCCGACTAGGATCCTGACCACGGCGACCACCGGCAGCCCTCCCCACAGGATGGATGCAGCCTGCAGGATGGTCGCGAGCCCGGACAGCAGCAGCCCGAGCAAAAGCACCTTCCTCTTGCCGTGTATGTCGGAGGCGCGCCCGAAGAGATAGCTTGAGATGAACCCTGCAGCGGCGAACCCGCCCGCTATGAGGCCGATGGTGCTCTCGGAAGCCCCAAGCTCGTCCTGGAGGATGAGCGGGAAAATGACCGCGGGACCGAACAACCCCGCATTGGAGAGGAGTTGGATGGCTTCAGGTTTCACGTCTGCCGAATCGGCTGGGCGTATTTCCTACTTTCGGGCCAGACGCGTCCTATTGTCGCCCGTCTACCAGCCAAGGCGCTCGAGGGTGCGGTCCTTCTTGCTCCTCTTCTTGTACTCCCTGTAGTGCTCGCGGCACAGGTGGGCGGTCTTCTCCGGGTCTGACGAGAGTGAGAGGCCGGCCTTCTCGACCTTCTTGCCCGAGACGGCCCTCTCGGCATCCGACTTGCATCCCTCTATGTCGCAGCTGTGGACCTTCTCGACGGCGTGCCTCGCTTCAGGCATGCCTCGCTAATCCGGGTGAGGGTATTAAAACCGTTCGCACGCCCGCCACTGCCCGGCCGAAATCCATAAGGCATGGATGACCGTACGGACATCCGATGCCGAAGGTAGCGCCGTCGATCCTCGCCGCTGACTTCTCCAGGCTGGGGGACGAGGTACGGAAGATAACGGACGCAGGAGCGGACTATGTCCACATCGACGTGATGGACGGGGTGTTCGTGCCCAACATAACCATCGGACCGTCGATGGTGAGAGCCTTGAGGGACAAGTCCGACCTCCCGTTCATCGCGCATCTCATGATCACACATCCAGAGAGGCACGTCAAGGCATTCGCCGACAGCGGCTCTGACATCATCGAGGTCCACCTGGAGGCCGAACAGGACCTGCGCGCGACCCTCAGGCAGATCCGTTCGGCAGGGAAGCAGGCCGGACTGGCCGTCAACCCCCCGACCCCCATCGAGGAGGCGTTCCCGTACCTGTCGGAGATAGACCTCCTCCTCGTCATGTCGGTCAACCCCGGGTTCGGGGGCCAGTCCTTCATGCCCCAGGTGCTTCCCAAGATCGCGGCCGCCAAGGCGGAGATGGAGCGGCAGGGCGTGTCCATGCCCGTCGAGATAGACGGGGGAATCACGGTGCAGACGGGGGAGCCTTCCGCCCGTGCTGGGGCGGACATCCTGGCAGCGGGGACCTCGGTCTTCAAGGCGCCCGATGCGAGGGCGGCCATAGCCGCCCTGAGGGCGTGCGGCGAATCAAAGGGTTAATAACCCCGGCGGCCCTCAAGGAGGTCGGACAAGACATGACCGAGAAGATGAGCGAGCACCCGATCCTTGCCTACATCACGTTCGTCCTGCCAGCGATACTCCTCTGCATGGGGGTAGTGTTCGGTGCCAACGTCTTCCTTCTCATCGTGACCGCGGCATGGCTGGGGGTCGCTTTCATGGTCATATTCCTGCCGATGTCGTCCGACAACGGCTCGTCTATCTGACCCGAGGGTCATATGGCCCCGTGGTCTGGGTGTTCCCATGGGCGTCGACATATCGGACCTTGTTGACCGCAGACCTATCGCGCTCGAGGACCTGAGCGGGCGGTCCATCGCCATCGACGCCTTCAACACGCTCTACCAGTTCCTGACCACCATACGGCAGCCTGACGGGACACCCCTGATGGACAGAGACGGCAGGGTCACATCGCACATCTCCGGGCTGTTCTACCGCACGGCGTCGATACTGGAGCTGGGCATAAGGCCCGTGTATGTCTTCGACGGGACCCCTCCTGAGCTGAAGCGCAAGACCATAGAGGAGAGGCGTGCGGTGAGGGCCGCGGCCGAGAAGGAGTGGAAGGCCGCGGTGGAGGCAGGGGACCTGAAGAGGGCCCAGACTGCTGCGTCCAGGTCGTCTCGCTTGGACAACTCTATGGTCGACGAGTCGAAGGCCCTCCTGGGAGCCATGGGCGTGCCGTCCGTCGCCGCGCCGGGGGAGGGCGAGGCGCAGATGGCCGCCATGGCGAACAGGGGCGACGTATGGGCAGGTGCCTCCCAGGATTTCGACGCCATGCTCTTCGGCACGCCCACCCTCGTGAGGAACCTCACCCTCGCTGGCAAGCGCCGGCTCCCATCGGGCAAGACCGTGGACGTGACCCCTGAGGTGGTCCGCCTGGGGGATGTGCTCTCCTCCCTATCGATCACAAGGGAACAGCTCGTCGATATCGGGATACTCGTCGGGACGGACTTCAACGACGGCGTCCGCGGTATCGGCCCGAAGAAGGGGTTAGCGCTCATTCGGAGGCTGGGCGACCTGGAGCACGTCATCCGGGACGGCAAGACAGCTGTGCCAGCCGAGTTCCAGGAGGTGCGCGACATATTCCTCCGGCCGAAAGTCTCAGAGGACTACGACCTGTCATGGAAGGCACCGGACAGGGATGCCATTTTGAGGATAATGTGCGACAGGCACAGCTTCTCGGTCGACCGGATAGGGTCGGTCGTGGACAAGCTGTCCTCGAAGGACTCGGGGACCTCCCAGGCGAGGCTCGATTCATGGTCGTGAGGCCGCATGCCCCTGCGGGGTCCCGGGCCCGGTTGGGCGCCCACTTCCGGAGACGGTCCAGATGATTGACATGGCATGCGTCCGGGGTCGCATTGTTTAAAATACCTCCCATCAATATGGTCTAGAAGGAAGATCGATTATGCGCCAAGTAGACGAGAACTACTCCCCCGCCCAGCTTGAGAAAGACATACGGGCGATGTGGGAACGCACTCGGATCTACGAGAAGGTGAAGAGGCTCAACGAGACGGGCAAGGCCTACTACTTCCTGGACGGTCCACCTTACACCACTGGCTCCATCCACGTGGGCACTGCCTGGAACAAGATCCTCAAGGACACCGTGGTGCGGTTCAGGCGCATGCAGGGGTTCCGCGTCCGGGACCAGCCAGGTTACGACATGCACGGTCTCCCTATCGAGGTCAAGGTCGAGCAGATGCTCGGCATCAAGACCAAGAAGGAGATCGAGACCCAGGGCATCGACAAGTTCGTCTCGACCTGCAGGGACTACGCGATCAAGTCCAAGTCCAAGATGACCGAGGATTTCAAGCTCCTCGGGGTCTGGATGGACTGGGACAACCCATATCTCACAGTCAACCCGTCGTACATAGCGTCCGTGTGGTGGACCCTGCGCCAGGCGCATGAGAAGGGACTCCTCGAGACCGACCTCCGGGTACTCCCGTGGTGCCCCAGGTGCGAGACCGCCCTCGCAGAGGCCGAGATAGAGTACTGGGACGAGACGGACCCGTCGATATACGTCAAGTTCCCGATAGATGGGCGCGAGGGTGAGTACCTGCTCGTGTGGACCACGACCCCGTGGACCATCCCTGGGAACCTCGCGGCCGCGGTGCATCCTGACCTCACCTACGCAAGGGTCAACGTGAAGCGGGGGCCCATAGAGGAGGTAGTAATACTCCTGGAGGAGAAGGTCGAGGAGCTGCGCCAGACCGCCGGGGTCGAGGACCTGAAGATACTCGCCACCATGAAGGGCTCTGACCTGATCGGCCTCCATTACAGGCACCCGCTATCGGAGCTCGTGCCGTACCAGAAGCAGATAAGGGGACACTGGGTGCACGCGGTAGTGCCCTCGGAGACGGTCACCAACGAGAGCACCGGGCTCGTCCACATCGCACCGGGACACGGCCCCGAGGACTTCGACATTGGCGTCAAGCACGACCTGGAACCGTTCTCGCCCGTCGACGAGGCGGGCAACTACACCGACGAGGTCGGAGACCACTATGTCGGGATGCACGTCAAGGACGCCAACGCCATGGTCATGAGCGACCTCGTCGAGGCAGGGGCGATGTTCCACCAGGGGACCGTGACGCATAGGTACGGCCACTGCTGGCGCTGCAAGAAGCCGATCATCTACAGGATAACGGAACAGTGGTTCCTCAAGGTCTCGTCCATCAAGGACCAGCTCAACGCGGCGAACGACAAGGTCAAGTGGTATCCCGACTGGGCCGGGTCGAGCCGGGAGAAGGACTGGATCGCGAACGCGCGCGACTGGTGCATCAGCCGACAGAGATACTGGGGCACACCGCTACCCGTATGGAAGTGCCAGTGCGGGAACATGAAGGTCGTCTCCTCGCTGGAGGAGCTCAAGTCAGCGAGGGGCTACGTCGAGGGCATGGACGTGCACAGGCCCTGGATCGACAAACTCACGTTCGAGTGCGAGAAGTGCAAGGGCGAGATGAGGAGAGTGCCTGACGTCCTGGACGTGTGGCTGGACGCCGGCACTTGCTCATGGGCGTCATTGGCCTATCCAGCGTCCAAGGAGGAGTTCGACAAGTGGTGGCCGAGCGAATGGATCACGGAAGCCCACGACCAGACGAGGGGCTGGTTCTATTCGCAGCTCGTCACGGGAGTCATAGCCTTCGGCAAGTCCCCCTACAACTCCGTCCTCATGCACGGATGGGCCCTCACCCCTCAGGGCGAGGCGATGTCGAAGAGCGACGGGACCGCCGTCGACCCCGTGGCGATCGTCAACCAGATGGGCGCCGACTCGCTAAGGTTCTACCTCCTGAAGACGAACGCCCCCTGGGAGGACATCCAGTTCCAGTCGGAGGGGGTCAAGGCGGCCAACAGGACCCTGAACATCCTCTGGAACGTCTACAAGTTCGCCTCCCTCTACATGTCCATCGACAAGTTCGAGCCCAACTCGATGAGGGTCGAGACCGTCTCCGAGGCGCTCAGGCCCGAGGACAAGTGGATGTTGTCCAGGACCGAGTCCCTCAAGAGGGACTTCACGGCGGCCATGGAGGTCTACGACATACACCGCGCGATGAGGCTCCTTGAGGACTTCACTGTCGCCGACCTCTCCAGATGGTATGTCAAGCTCGTCAGGGACCGCCTCTGGAAGGAGGGTGAGGATGCGGACAAGACCGCCGCGTTCAAGGTCTTGCACGAGGCGCTCTCGACGTCGGTCGCGCTCCTCGCGCCTGTCTGCCCTCACATCACCGAGGCGATGCATTCCAACCTCAACGGCCGCCCGGAGAGCGTCCACATGCTCCCGTGGCCCGCGGTCGAGGAGAAGTGGATAGACACGTCCATAGAGGAGGGGATGACCCTCGTCCAGGAGATATCGGAGATCGTCGCGAGGGTGAGGCAGGAGAGCAACGTCAACCTGCGCTGGCCCCTGAAGAGGGTCGTCATCAAGGCGGCCTCGATGGACGTCTCCGAGTCGCTCGTGCAGCTCAAGGACACCCTGCTCTCCCAGAACAACATCAAGGACATGCAGATGGTCCCGGAGGGCGAGGAGTGGGACGAGATGCTGCTGAGCGTCGTCCCGAACCCGAACGCCATCGGCAAGGTCTACAGGCAGTGGTCAAGCAAGATCGCCGTGCTCCTGAAGAACAGGCCCGCCAAGTCGATAAAGGCGGGCATAGACAAGGGCGAGTACTCCCTCGGCATCGAGGGGCAGCTCGTGAAGATCCTGCCCAACATGGTCTCTTTCACATCGACTCTCCCGCCGGACGTGGTAAGCGCGGAGTTCAGCAAGGGGATAATCTACCTGGACCTCGAGATGACCCCCGCCCTGGAGGCGGAAGGCTTCGCGAGGGAGATGGTCAGGCGCATACAGCAGATGAGGAAGGACATGGGCCTGAACGTCGAGGAGTTCATCAGGGTGGAGCTCGAGTGCTCTCCCAAGATCGAGGGCGTCATAGACCAGTGGAGGGACCGCATATGCCGCGAGACGCGTGCCCGCAAGCTGGATTGCCTGGCTCCTCCCAAGGGCGAGTACATAGTCGAGTGGAACGTCGCCAACGAACCTCTCTTAATAGGCCTCACCTCGCTCAAGATGAAGGCGGGGCTCGACGCTCTCTCGAGCATACCCGGCGTGACGACCGAGAAGGCGATGAAGCTCTTCGAGGCAGGGTACACATCCCTCGAACAGCTCAAGACCGCGAACCCGGAGGAGGTCGCGCTGGTCGACGGCATCACGAAGGCCGACGCCAAGAAGGTCCACGAGCACCTGAACAAGGCAGAGGCGCAGCCAGCCACCGCGCCCGCCCAGCCGCAGGCCGCCCCTGCACCCCCCGCAGCGGGACCGCAGGCGCAGCCCGTCCCGTTCCTCGAGACGCTCAAGTCGGTCGACGGCATGAGGTCAGAGGTGGCGGACGCCATCTTCGAGGCGGGCTACATCTCCGCCCAGTCGCTCAAGACCGCATCGGCCGAGGACCTGGCCAGGGTCAAGGGCGTCGACCAGGCCCTCGCGACCTCTCTGATAGAGCACTTCATGGGCGTCGCCGCGGAGCCCGCACAACAGGCGATAAGGCCGCCAGTCGCGCGGCCGGTGGACAAGCTCAGCGAACTCGAGCGCTCGTTCTCCTACCTCGTAGAAGAGGACAAACCGGAGACATCGTACACCCTGTTCCTGAAGACCCTGAAGAAGGGGATGAAGGGGTACTGCGTGACGAGGAACTACCCGGCGAAGATACGCAGCAAGTTCGACCTCAAGGACACGCCCGTCATATGGCTGTCCAACGTGGGCAGGGACAATGCGATCCGGCCGAAGGACCTCGAGAAGCTCAGCCTGTCGCTGGAGCAGTTCCTGTCTCAGAGCGGCGGCGGCATAGTCCTGCTCGACGGGCTGGAGTACCTCATAACCAACAACAACTTCATCACCGTGCTGAGGCTCATCCAGTCCCTCAGGGACCAGGTGGCGATCAACCAGTCGATCCTCCTGATGGCCGTGAACAGGTCGACCCTCGAGAGCCACCAGCTCAACCTGCTGGAGCGCGAGGTCGACTACACCATCCAGGGCTGAGCACCGGCCTCACGGGCCGAGGAGGCCCTTGACTATGCTCTTCAGGCCCGGCACCGTCTCGAACCGGTCCAGGTCCTCCGGCCCGACCCATTCGTAGGCGTCGTGCTCCCAGTCTATCTTGACCGATGGCTCCTTGACGTCGAACAGGAACGGGTGGACGCACCATACCGTCTCGCCGTCCCTGAACCGCTCTGGCTCCGTCCGTCTCACGAGCCTCGCCTTGGCCACGGACACCTCCTCCTCGAGCTCCCTGCGCGCGGCGTCCAGGTCAGGCTCGTGGGGCTCTATGAAGCCGGAGACCCCGGCCCACCTCCCCCTGAAGGACCCGACCTTCTGGCTCCTCCGCAGGAGCAGTATCCGCCCCTTGGACCTCAGGACGGTCGTGACGACGTGCTTCTCGGTCAATCCCTTGGCCTCGACGACCCCGTCCGTCGCGTTCACCTCGAGCATGTCGCCGTTCCGGAGGATGGACATCGGGATGCCGTCGACCATGGGTATCTCGCTCATTATCGCGCCTGTCGCGACGATTGGCTCGGCCGAGGCGTTGAGTATGGCCGCGGGCCCGAGGCCGTTGAGCTTGAGCTGATACATCGAATACGACCCGACCGTGCTCCCCTTCCCGTACGGGAAGCACAGGACCCGTCCCGCGACGCACTCGCCCTTCGCATCGCTCTCTGGGTCGAGTATCCTTCCCGTCTTCGGGTCTATACCTCCCAGGAACGACAGCGGGGAGCCGCTCACGAGAGCCTTCCCGGAGCCTGTGCCCGCCCTTATCCTCCTGCCATGGATCAGCGTGATATCGCCTCCAGGAGCCGCTTCGTCGACCTGAATGAGGCCTTCTGTTTCCCGAGGGTGGGCAGATAGACCATCGCCTTCCCGGAATCGGAGGCGGTGGACCTGTACATCGTCTCTATCGGGGCGACCACCATGCACGTATCGCACAGGACCTTCCCGAAGCGCTTCAACGAGGCCACCTCCTTCGGACAGGAGGCGTATGCCTTCCTGGACGTGCAGAACCAGACATCGCATCTGCCCGACGGCCTCTTGCCCTTCAGGCCCTTGGCGAGGGCCCTCAGCTCGGCCGGAGAGCAGTGGGGACAGCCGATCGCCACGAGGTCCCAGTCGTCCCCGCCCGCGAGGTCTTCTTCGGCACGTCGGATGTCGGCGGAGGACACCTCCATCCTCTCCGACGCCTCGCTCAGGTCCGGCTCGGCCTTCCCGTGGGTGGGTGAGTACGTGTACATCGAGACGGCGCTGGTGGCCGCGAGGGCAGCTCCGAATGCCTTGTGACCGTCGGGGGAGATGTCCAAGCCCGTTATGTGTGGCACACGGTTCCCGGCGAGCTTCCCGACCACGTATCCGGTCAGCGGAACGAGCCCGTCCGGTATCCCTTCCAGGTCGATCCGGATCTTCGGCCGCCTGTTCTCCTCCAGGTGCAGTCCGTACTCCGCTGTCTTGCCTATCACGGCAGCCGCGAGAGCGGACGGGCCCCCTTCCCTGTTGGTCTTGGCACCGAGGAATGAATTCGCGAATACGGTCGCCGAGGATTCTGCCCATGCCAGATGCTGGCCTCTGCGCGGCCTGTTCCCCGCCAGGTACGGCGTGCACGTGTACAGGGGCTCGAGGCCCATCTTGCTGTACGCGGACACTATCCTCCCCTGCTTGTCGTGGAAGTCGGGCTCGACGCCCATCTCCTTCCACCGCCTCATGTCGAGGCCCAGGGGATTGACGGTCGCCCGGACGGTGACCTTCGCCTCACTTGAGAAGTCCTCGAGCCAGGATATCCCCGCGTCGCCTATGGTCTTGAACGAGGCCCCGGAGACCTGGGCAGACGCTATCGGGACGAGCCTCTCAGCCCTGTAGATGTCCCCGAGGGCGACGAGGAGTTCCATGGCCTTCTGCCTGCCAGGGCCCTCCTCTCCCGCCAGCGTGCGTTCCTCGGGCCTGGTGAGATGCATGGGACATGAGAAAGGCAGGCCGATATAATAGCCTGATGGGATTGTGAGGCGGGCCTGTCGGGAGTCTCGGGCGGTTCATGGCCGCCATTCGAACCCGAGTTCGGGGCTCCGGAGGCCCCTGTGATATCCTAGCTACACTACAGGCCCGGCCGTTGATAAGGCGAGTCCGTATATCTACCCTTGCTAGGGCGTTCCTGCATATGGCACGGGCATCCAGCGCTCAGGTGGCGATCCCCATCATCACGAGCCCGGCCACGACGCATGCGAGTGCGAGCGCGTGCGTCCTGTCGAGCTTCTCCTTCAGTATCGCCACCGCCAGGACGACAGTGACTATCGGATACGCGCTCGACGCCGGCACCACGAGGGACGCGTTGCCCTCCTCGAGGGCATAGGTGTAGGCGAAGGCCCCGATGACGTTAAGGCATAATCCCATGGCGCCCAGGACCCACATCTTCCTGCTCGGGTCGGTCCCCCTCATGGGGCACGGTCGGACCCGCCTGAACCATGCGTAGAGCAGCGGGGCGGTCAACGATGAGAGGATGTAGAACCCGAAGAGGTTGCCTGCGCCTATCTCGTCAACGGCCATCTTGGAGGTGAGGCTCCAGACTCCCCAGAGCAAGAACGCCATCAGCGCGAAGAATATCGACCTCCTGCTGACCGAGGTGACGGAACCGGGGTTCCGCTCGTACGACAGGGCGAGCACCCCTCCGATGATGGCGACGACGCCTCCCATCTGGAGCGCGGTCATCGTCTCGGAGAGGAGCAGGAGCGCCCCCACGACCGTCAGGACGGGATACGCCGCGGAGATGGTCCCCACGATGGACACCTGGCCCTCCATCATGGACTCGAAGTAGCAGAGGTAGCCGCATATGCCGATGACGCAAGACGAGGCCGCCAGCACTCCGTCCTCGAGGGATATCGGCCCGGGGGTCCTGAAGACCAGGAACGCGGCCGTGTACATCGTGCCCTCGACGACGGCGATGATCACGGCGACCCGCTGGACGCCCAGCCTGCTCGTCGTGGCCTTGGCGAAGATTCCGGCGGAACCCCAGTTCAGCGCGACGAACACCGCCATCAAGAACCAGAGTTCCATCTCGATCCACTCCACTGAGGGTATCTACAGGTTGACCCCATCCCAAGGTCGGTATTGAACCTTTCTCCCCGGTCCAGGGGCGTGTTCCGGTCAGGGGCCTGTGGCCAGAAATGAGGCCGCCTGACCGTCGTCCAAAGGTTTCCAGGTTCACTTCTTCTTGAACTCGGTGTAGCCGCACTTGCCGCAGGAGGTCCTGTCGGAGTGCTGTGCCATGAAGACACCAGGGCCGCACTTGGGGCAGTGGACCTTGACCCTGGTCAGCTTGCCGCCCTCGACCTTGTAGGCGTCCTTCTTGGCCTTTCTCGCCACCTTGGCCTTCGCGGGCTTCTTCTTCTCGTCAGCCATGTCAGGTCACCTCACTTCGCCTTCTTCTCCTGCTTCGCAGGGGCGGCCTTCTTCTCCTTCACCTTCTTCTCCTTGAGCTTGTTCCTGACGAGCACGTACTGGCGCTCGTACTTCATGGCCGCCTCCTTGGTCTTGTACACCTTGGCGTAGCCCATCGTCTCGGACTTCCCGAACTCAGAGTCCATGGAGTCGACGACGACCCTCTCGGCGGGGGCCTTCATGAGGGACGCGAGCTTCTGCCTCACGTCCTCCCTCTTTGGGGTCCCCTCCTTGGCGTGGACGGCCTTGAACCTGACCTCGACCCTGTCGAGCACCTCGTTCTCCTGCTTAGCGACTATCTCTATCTCCATCGTCTCACCTTGTCATGCGCCTGATCACTGCCGCGGCGAAAGCCCTCGACTCGGGCCCGACGCGCACAAGTACCATCCCCCTGTTGGGGATGCCGTACAGCACGCCCGTGCCCTCGGGGCCGGTCGCGATGGCGACCAGCGCGGCCAGGTCCTCCTCTCCGGAGACCTCTACCTTGACCGTGTCTTCCGCGTTCACCGCGTCCCTGACCTCTCGCCATAGGGCGCGGGTTATCTTCCCGGGCGGGTTCTCCACCTTCACGAGGCGCCCGGGCATCCTCGCGATGCTCTCCCTCTCCACCCTGTCCCCGGACCTCTGGGTCCTGTAGTCGAACACGGCTACGTCGGGCACTATGCCCGCTCGAAGGAGCGTGATTGTCACTACGTCCCCGACGGACACGACCCTCGGGACGCCCTTAAGGTGTTTGTCCAGCGGACCCTCGTGTACGAACTCGCCCATCGGCTTGGCGAGCTCGCTCCTCAGGTCCTCGGGAAGCTCCAGGTCCCTCTCGGGGAACGACTCAGCGTACCCTGAGGGCGTACTTCCCGTTGACATGTATGCCCATCTTCCTGGCCATCTCGGACTTGGTGTGGTCTATCACCACGAGATAGCCCTGCCAGTCCTTGGAGGTGTCAGAGCCGCACTGCGGGCACTTGTCATCCTCGGTGACGAAATAGCACTTCTTGCAGGCCCTCTCGATCTTCATGCCTTGCCCTCCCGCTTCTTGCGGTCCTCCTCGATCCACTCGAGCTTGCCGAGGCCAGGCTGGCGCATCGTCAGCCCGATCTTGCTCTCCCTCGGGCTCCTCTCGTTGATGCTCAGCGAAACGATCCTGGTCCTGACGGCGTCGCCGACGCGCAGCTCGCGCTTGGTGTCCTTGCCCAGGAGCCGCCTCCCGTCGACATCGACGTCGATCCTGTCGTCCATGATCTGGCTTATGTGGAGCAGCCCGTCGAGCGGCCCGAACCTGACGAAGGCCCCGAACTTCAGGACCTCGCAGATGTGCCCTTCGACGACCTCGTGGACCATCGGCCTGAACATGAGAGCGTCGAACTTGACCTTCTGGTAGACCGCACCGTCGCCGTGGATGATCCTACCCTCACCCATCTGCTCGATGTTGCGTACGAGCACGGTGTAGCTGCCGTCACCCTCCACCTTGTTCTGGAAGGACTCCTGGGTCAGCCTCTCCGATAGCTTGATGAAGTCCTCCCCAAGAAGTTGGGGCGGGATCCTGACGACGTCCTCCTTTGATGCTATGACGTACATCTAGACAGTCCTCTGAATGATGGCTCGCGGGCTTCTCGATTACGCTAGTGGTATAAATGGTTTGCCGATGGGGGTGTGCTTCCCCATCAGGTCAGGATGAACAGGCCTACGAACACGAGCGTCACGGTCGAGAGCAGCTTGACGAGCACGTGTATCGAAGGTCCTGCCGTGTCCTTGAGCGGGTCGCCGACCGTGTCCCCGACGACCGCGGCCGCGTGGGCCGGGGTCTTCTTGCCGCCGAAGTGGCCGGTCTCTATGTACTTCTTGGCGTTGTCCCAGGCCCCTCCGCCGTTGTTGAACATGTTCGCGACCATTATGCCAGTTATCGTGCCGACCATCAGCATGGCGCCGACGGCCTGCGGGGCATTGTAGCCCAGGTGGGCCATCGACACACCGAACAGGACGGGCACGAGCACAGGCAGGAGGGCCGGGACGACCATCGCCTTCAGGGCGCCCTTGGTCGCTATGTCCACGCACTTGGCGTAGTCCGGCTTCGAGGTCCTGTCCATGATACCAGGGTCCTCCCTGAACTGGCGCCTGACCTCGTTGATCATCTCGCGGGCCGTCTTGCCGACCGCCCTTATCGCGAAAGAGGCGAACAAGAACACCAGCATCGCTCCCAGAAGCCCACCGACGAACACGTCGGGCTGGGCGAGGTCGACACTGAACGCTTCCGAGAAGTCCATCCCGCTCTTGGCTGCGACCCTCTCGAAGTACGCACCGAACAAGAGGAACGCGGCTAGCGCGGCACTTGCCATGGCATAGCCCTTCGTGAGGGCCTTCGTTGTGTTGCCGCACGCGTCGAGCTTGTC
>JALOTO010000025.1 GCA_025457845.1 Thermoplasmata archaeon
CAGGTCGAGGATCTCGTTCCTCCTCCTGCCGAGCCCGACCAGCACGACGGGGACCCCCATCCGCTCCTCGATGAACCTGATGTACTGCCTCATGTTCTGGGGCAGGGCGGGGAATCCCTTCCTGAGGACCTTGTCCAGCTGTTCCGGCGAGAGCTCGTCCCAGCCCTTGAACGTCCTGTAGACTGGCCTGCACCTCCCGAGGGCGCCTATGTCCGCGGGGATCCTGGTGACCTTCTTGCCGTCGAGAGTGTAGTGGGTGCAGACCTTCAGCGTGCCGGACCCCCCGAGGACGTCTATCTTGGTGAGCGCGATGCCGGTGAAGCCGCTGAGGGTCGACGCGTATCCTGTGACGACCAGGTCCAGCCAGCCGCACCTCCTGGCCCTCCCCGTCGTGGTGCCGAACTCGCCTCCCTTCTCCGCGATGCACTTCCCGGTCTCGTCGGTGAGCTCGGTGGGGAAGGGGCCCTCGCCGACGCGGGTCGTGTACGCCTTCACCACCCCGTAGACATCGTCGATGTCGAGGGGCGAGACTCCCGCGCCCGACGCGGCGTTTCCCGCGACGGTCGTGGAGGACGTGACGTATGGATATGTACCGTGGTCGATGTCGAGCATCGTCCCCTGGGCCCCCTCGAAGAGGACCTTCTTGCGCTGGGAGAGGGCCTTGGCGACGACCGCGCCCGTGTCCATCACGTAAGGGGCGAGCCTCTCGCCGTAGCCGGAGTATTCCCTGGATATAGCCTGCTCGTCGAGCCTCTCCCCGCCGCCGTACGCGTCGAGCAGCATCTGTCTGAGCGGGACCAGGAATTCGAGCTTCTCGTCCAGCAGCCTTCGGTCCACGAGGTCGCCCATCCTGATCCCGAGGCGCGCGACCTTGTCCGAGTAGGCGGGTCCGATGCCGCGTCCGGTGGTGCCGACCTTCGCCCCCTTCCTGAGCCGCTCCTCGGCCCCGTCGAGCATCCTGTGATACGGCATGATGACGTTGGCCCTGTCGCTGATCCGCAGGTTGCGCGTGCGAACGCCTCTGGCCTCGAGGTCGTCCAGCTCCTTGATCAGGACCTTGGGGTCTATGACCACCCCGTTCCCTATGACCGCCAGTGTCTTGGGCCTGAGGATGCCGGACGGGAGGTGGTGGAGGGCGAAAAGCTCCTCGCCGACCTTCACACTGTGGCCGGCGTTGTTGCCGCCCTGGAACCTGACGACGACCTCGGCCTCCTCGGCGAGGAAATCGACGATCTTGCCCTTGCCTTCGTCCCCCCACTGGGAGCCTATCACAGCTACCGATGGCATCTTCTCGACGAGTGCATGGCCAGGCCGTCTATTTAAACATTCGAGAGCGCCTACGAAACTAGGCCCGCGGCCACTTCGCGTACAGCTCAAGGAGGTCATCGGCGCACAGCGCCGTCTTCACTCCCTTGGGGTCGAAGTGCGTCGCCGACGCGGAAGGGTCGACGCCTCTCAGCCCCTCGATGAAGTCGGCCTGCTTCGGCGGGGCGCGCTTGGTCTTCTTCGCCAGCTCGTCCATCTTGTAGAACAGGGGCGGGGATCCGGCCTCCTCCCTCCAGATGCGGATCAGCTTCTCGCACCTGTCAGAGGTCCCGATGTCGCCCGCCGGTTTGAGCGCCTCGAGCAGGTCCTTCGAGAAGAGGGGTCCCAGCCAGAGGGGTCCCGCGTCCTTCGGGTCCAGTCTCTCGGGACCGGCCTGCCTCGCGAGGGTCGTCCTGTCCCATCCGGCGAAGCCGAGCCTCTTGATGGCGGCGTCGGCCCTGGCCGCGCCGTTGACTACCCTGAGGTAGCACCTGAAGTAGTGGTCGGCGTGGAAGCACAGCAGCGGTTCGACCGCGCGGTCAAGCTTCGCCGCCTCGCGCACGACGAACCCGACAAGGATCCTGAGCCCGGTCTCGTGGGCGAAAGGCGACCTCGCGGAGAGCGCCCCGTACCTCCGCAGGGATGTCTTAGGATAGGTCCCGTGAAGCGGGGCCGTGTCCGTGGCCGTGATAGCGACGACCCCCTTGTTCCTGACGCTCTGGATGGCCGGGTCGATGAACTCGACCGGCGTCCCGAACGGGTCGATGTCGATGTAGTCGAACTGCTCGTCGGCGAGGAGGCTCCTGAGGTCCCTGCACTCGACCCTCACGTGGTCGAGGCTGTTGATGGACGCGTTCTGCTTCATCAGGACCGCGGCCATCATGCTCCTGTCGTTGAGGACGAACTCGCCCCTGACGCCGCACTCGTTGGCCAGCCTCAGCCCTCTGGCGCCCGTGGCTGCCAGTCCGTCCAGGACCTTCAGCCCCTCGGCGAAGGTCGCCCGCCCGAAGAGGACGGATAGGTCCCTGCCGAACTCCATCTGCTTGTTGTAGAAGACATCGCCCGTCCTCATGCCAGGGCCCTTCCTGTTGAATCCCTCGGGCACGAGCAGCTCGGTGGTCCCCTCGACCACCTTGACGAGCCCCTCGCTGCTCACACGTACTCTCCCTTCATCAGCTTGATGATCTTGTACGGCAGGAGGTTCCTGTTGATCGGCGTGACCTCGAGTATGCGCACGTCGTCCCTCCGCCTTATGTCCTGGAGGAGCGGGTTCCTCGACTTCTTGTGGAGCGTGAGTATGATCGGCTTGTCGACCTCCATGGCGTCCTTCACGGCCTTCACGAACCGGTCGGACTCCACCTCCATCTTGCCGACCTCGTCGATGACTATGACATCGGCGTTGGCGCTCGCGTCGACCAACGCCTCGACGCCCACGGTGTCCAGGCTCTCGAGGTTGACGCCGTACTTGCCGACGGAGAACTTGGACTCGTTGTCCATGTGGGCGAAGACGGCCTTCCTCTTGGTCTTCCAGTCCATGACGTAGAACCCGACGCGCTTGCCGTTCTCGATTATGGGCTCGGTGATCATTCCGCCGACCGTCGAGCCCTGCTCCTCGAGCATCTCGATGACCTTGACCAAGGCCTGGGTCTTCCCCGCTCCGGGGAGGCCCGTTATGCCGATCTTGATGCCCCTAGCCATGGGACCACCTCGTGAGCGGGCGCTCGCCCTCATTGCCTGTCTCCGGACTCGTCCTGGATGTCATGATCGTCCTTCCCCGCCCCTGGAGCGGACCTCAGCCCTTCTCCACCTTCTTGATGAACATGAGCGGGTAGTTCATCTCCTTGAGGAACTTCATCTCGGCCTCGACCCTGGTGCCCTTGTAGTTGACCACGAGGGAGACGTCGAGCATCTCCCCGGTCAGGGAGGTGTAGTCGAACTGCCCGCGCTTCCTCTTGAGCTTCGACCTGTCGATCCTCACCTTGACCTCCTCGACGAAGGGCTGGGTCCTGCACCCCGCCTCAATGGCCCTCTCGAGGATGTCGGCGCTCTCCGCGCTCAGCGGGACCCCGACGAACTGGTGGTATATGGTCCCGAACTTGATGCCCGCCTCGAAGGCGGCACGCTCGGAGTCTGAGCACTTGAAGTGCCTGTCGGCCTCAGCCTCTCTTGTGCCTTTCGTAGACGGGACCCCCCAGCGAGTAGACGAGCATCAGAGCCAGAGCGATGGTTGCTGCGGTACGTGAGGATGCGGTATATAAGGATTGGTCGGCGACAAGGACCAGTCCAGCGACCAGGAGGGGCGCGGACACGGCCATTGCGGCGCCTGCGTACTTGGCCATCCAGCAGCGCACCTTCGGGTAGGGGATCTCGGAAGCCATGAGGTAGCTCAGGACGAAGCCGAGCCCGAGCACGAGCCACGGCAGGTCCCACACGACGAAGTACAGGTCCCACGGCTCCGTCCCCGACTCGGCACCGAAGAGGAGGCAGAGGAGCAGGAGGAACATGGCCGCGCCCGGGGCGGGCATCCCGACGAAGTATTTCAGCTGGTACCCGCTGACGCTGAACCTCGCGAGCCTGAAGAGCCCGCAGGAGAGGAAGCAAACCGCGCCCGCGAGCACCGCCACGTTCCAGAGCGAGTATGTCGGCGATGTGCTCGCGGCGTCGTGCAGCTCCCCGTAGAGGAGGAACGCCGGGGCGAAGGCGAAGGAGATGGAGTCGGAGATCGAGTCCAGGACCTGTCCCATCGAGTGCTTGGACCCGAACCTGCGCGCGAAGAACCCGTCCAGCCCGTCCATGACCATGGAGAGGAAGAGCAGCACCGTGGCCAGGAGGTAGCTGCCGTCCAGGACGTATGTGATCGCTATGAATCCGAGAGCCCCGTTGGCGAGGGTGAAGAAGTCGCCTGGGGAGACCTTGGTAACGCTACTGAGCGTCGCCACCGCAGACCTCCGCGATGGGCGTGACGCCTGCATGCAGCCGCTGCCCCTTGACCGCGACGAGCTTCACTGAGCCAGGGGGGAAGTAGACATCTACCCGGGAGCCGAACCTGATCAGGCCGAGCCTCTCGGCCTTGACCATCGACTCCCCTCGCTCGACATAAGGCACGATCCTCCTCGCTATGGCCCCGGTCATGTGGACGATGGAGACGTCCCCGACCGCGGTGCTCATGGAGATCTCGACCCGCTCGTTGTTCGGGGTCTTCTTCGAGAACGCTGGGGCGTGCCTGCCGACGGACCTCTCGACCTTCTCTATGGTCCCCTCGATGGGCGCCCTGGTGACATGGACGTTCCTGAGGGCGAGGTATATGGAGACCAGGCCCTTCTCGGGATCGACCTCGCGGACCTTGCCGTCCGCGGGCGCGACGATCCCGGCCCCTGGGTGCCTTCTGGGGTCCCTGAAGACGAACATGAGGAAGCCGGTGAAGCCGGCGAACCCGGCCGCCGCCGGCAGAGTGAACGGGAACGTGATGGCCGCGGCTGCCGCACTCAGCGCTACGAATACCCTGCCTCCCTTGGCTATCAAGATACTGGCACCTTTCCTGCCCTCATTGACGATATCCTATTTAAGAAGCATCTTGGCGTCGACTACCACGACGCCCTTCTCCTTGACGAAGACCGGGTTCAGGTCCATCTGGTCCAGCCGGTCCATGTACTTCTCGCCCAGCGCCGAGACTTTCACGAGGAGGTTCACGAGCGCGTCCCTGTCGACCTTGATCTTCCTGAACCCCTCGAGGATGGGCGCGGCCTTGATCTCGCTGAGCATCTCCTCCGCGTCCTCCTTCTTTATGGGCACCACCCTGAACGTGACGTCCTTGTAGACCTCAGTGTAGATGCCGCCGAGGCCGAACATGATGGTGAGCCCGAATGTCTTGTCGTTCGTGAGGCCGATTATGACCTCGACCCTCCGGTCCTGCATCGACTCGACGAGGATGACGTCGTTGGGGAACTTCTCCTTCATCTTCCTGAACTCGTCCTCGAAGCGCTCCTTCGGGATGTCCAGGACGACGCCTCCGACATCGGTCTTGTGGAGGATCTCCGGAGAGCAGACCTTCATGACCACTGGGAACTTGAGCTTCTTCTGGTCGACCTCCTCGTACTTGCGGACGACCTGGAAGTCCGTCGTCGGGATGCCGTTCGCCCTGAGGAGCTCCTTGACCTCGTTCTCCGCGAGCGATTTCCTGCCTTCCTTGGCAACTGTGTCGACTATCAATCCCAATCCCGTCCCTCTTGAACGTCGTCGGCTCGTTTAACCCTTGCCCTTCGAGGCCATCGCCTCGCGCCCGAGCTTCCGTCCGAGGTCCAGCGCCGCCCTGTTCAGGTCATGGGTCGCCTTGGGGACTGCCTCGAGCATCGCCTTCTCCAGGGCCTCGTAGGAGACAGCGTCGGAGATCTCCCTGAAGGCGCCGAGCATGACGACATTTGCGACCACCCGCGCGTCCATCCCCTCGGCGGCCTTTGTCGCCGGGACCATGTAGACATCCCCCTGTGGCCTGTCGAGGACCATGTCGGGGTCGATTATGATCCTGGTCTCGGGCTTGACCTCCTTGATGTACTTGGTGTAGGCCTGCTGTGACATTACGACGAGGTAGTCCGGGACCTCGACGAACGGGTAGAGCATCTCACCTTCGAAGACCTTGACGTCGCACTTGGTGTGCCCTCCCCTGGCCGACGGCCCATAGGACTGCGTCTGGATGGCCTGCCTGCGGCCCTTTCCGGCCTCGCCGCAGGACGCTGTGTCGTAGAGCGCCACGGCCCTGCCGGTGACTATGCCCATGAGTATGATGCCCTGGCCCCCGAAGCCGGAGAAGCGTATCTCACACTCCATCCTTCCTCACCCCCAGGAGCTCCTCGTAGCTGGCCCTGTCCCTGTTGACGAACTCCCCCACCGTGATCTTGCCGGCGAGGTTGATGTCCGCGTGGTCGACATCCCCTGCCCTAGCCTTGTCCCGCCTGATGCTGTTCTCCTTGAACCAGTCGAGCATCTTGGTCGGGTCGGCCATCTTGTTCCTGCGGCCGAAGTTGGTCGGGCACTGCGAGACGACCTCGACGAAGGCGAACCCCTTCTTCTGGAGGGCAGTCTTCATCGACTTGGTCAGCGCGTGAACGTCCCTGGTGGTCCACCTTGCGACGTAGTTTGCGCCGGCAGCGACGGCTATCTCGGCCAGGTCGAACGGGTACTCCTTGTTGCCGTACGGCGTCGTCGTGGAAAGGAAGTCGTGCGGGGTGGTGATGGACGCCTGCCCGCCGGTCATCCCGTAGATGTCGTTGTTGATGCAGATGACGGTGAGGTCGACGTTCCTCCTGCACCCGTGTATGAAGTGGTTGCCTCCGATGGCGCCGAGGTCACCGTCGCCGGTGAAGACCACCACCTTCAGGTCGGGCCTGGAGAGCCTGAGGCCGGTGGCGAAGGCGAGGGGCCGTCCGTGGGTAGTGTGGAGCGCGTCGGAGTTGATGTAGAGCGGGACCCTGGACGAGCAGCCGATGCCTCCCACGAAAGCGGTCGTGTCGAGTGAGAGGCCGACCTCGTTGAACGCCCTGTAGAAGCAGTTCATGATCGTCCCGTTCCCACAGCCGGGGCAGAAGACGTGGGGCCATCTATCCTTCCTGTAGAACTCGAATATGTCCATCAGATCGCCCCCATCTTGACCAGCTTCTCGCGCACCTCGTGGGGCGTGTGCGGGTCCCCTCCGATCTTGGGGAGGAACTCGACCTGCCTGCAGCCCCCCTCCAGCGCCACGCGCTTGAGGGGCCAGTAGAGGAGCCCGAGGTTCATCTCGCAGATGAGCATCCGCTTGCACTTCCCGGCGACCTGCAGCATCGGTTCCTCGGGGAGCGGCCACAGGCTCTTGAGCCTGAGGACGCCGACCCTCTTGTCCTTCGACGCGATGTCCATCGGTCCGAGGGCGGCCGAGCCGTACGCGACGACGACGGTCTCGGCGTCAGGGTTGATGAGCTCGAACTTGTTGATGTCCTTCCTGGACTTGGTGATCTTCTCGTTGAGCCTCGTTACGAGCTCTGTGTGGACCTTGGCGTCCTCGGGCTCGATCCTGTACTTGTCGGTGTGCGTCATGCCCGTGATCGCCGCCTTGTTCCCTCTGCCGAACGTCGGGAAGGGTCTCACCAGGGAGTCAGGGACCTGGTGTATCCAGTCATCCCTCTTCGTTCCGGGCTCCTTCCTCGTGAGGACCTGGACCTTCTCGGGGATCCTCAGGAGCCCCCTCATGTGGCCGACCTCCGCATCGGACAGGAGGAATGTGGGCACCCTGTACTTCTCCGCGTAGTTGAAGCAGTCCACCGTGAGGTCGAACATCTCCTGGACGCTCGCGGGGGCGAAGGCTATGACCTGGTAGTCCCCGTGGGAGCCGTACTTGGCCTGCATCACGTCGCCCTGGGCCGCCCTCGTGGGCTGTCCGGTGGACGGCCCGCCTCTCATGACGTTGGCGATGACCATCGGCGTCTCGGACATGGCCGCGTAACCGATGGCCTCCTGCATCAACGAGAAACCTGGACCCGATGTGGCGGTCATCGACTTGGCGCCACCCCACGAGGCCCCGATGATCGCGGACACGCACGCTATCTCATCCTCCATCTGGAGGAACACGCCTCCGGCCTTGGGGAGCCTCGCGGCCAATCCCTCGGCGATCTCGGTCGATGGAGTGATCGGGTAGCCAGCGAAGAACTTCAGGCCGGACGCGATTGCTGCGTCGACGCATGCCTCGTTACCCTGGACGAAGGTCTCCTTGACGCCGCTCATGCCTTCGCCTCCTTCTTGGGAGTGGGCTTCCACGAGATGGCCTGGTCCGGGCAGCTGAGGACGCAGAGCTCGCATATGAGCTTCTCCTCGCGCTCCCAGTTGAAGCACTTCTCGGGCTCGTTGACGACGGCCGCGAAGTAACCCATCTCGGATATCGAAGTGCCCTTCGAGTAGCATTTCTTGGGACAGATGTACACGCAGATGTTGCAGCCCTTGCAGAGCTTGCGGTCTATGACGGTCCTCATCCGAATCTCGTCGCTTCATCAGGGGGTCCGTATTTCAATCTATTCAACATAAAACAACTCGTTAGATGCACGCCTGGCTACCCCCCGGGGAACGGCCCCTCCCGTGTATCGTTTCGGGGGTCAGGGACGCTCAAGGTGAACGGCCATAAGGCGTTATTCCGGTCGGTTGAATCGCATCTCATCCGCGAACAGGCCCTATGACCAGCGAGGGCGCGGTGCGGGACGGCCTCCAGGTGGGTGACGGGGCCGGTAGCGGGCAGGTTTCTGGGAAAGGATTAAGAGCGGCCTGCGGATAACGCGCCTCGGAGACCATGGACGGGCTTCAGAATGAGATACTCAGGCTGAAGAAGGAGAAGGATGCCATCATCCTCGGCCACAACTACCAGCGCAAGGAGGTCCAAGAAGTCTCGGACTTCCTCGGCGACTCGTACGGGCTGTCGGTGCAGGCCTCCAAGACGGACGCCAAGGTCATCGTCTTCTGCGGCGTCGATTTCATGGCGGAGAGCGCCAAGATCCTCAACCCTGGCAAGATCGTCCTCCATCCGAGGCCGAGCGCCAAGTGCCCCATGGCCGGGATGGTGGACGTCGAAGGGCTGAAGGCCCTCAAGGCGCAGCACCCCGGTGCGCCCGTCGTCTCGTATGTCAACACCTCTGCCGAGGTCAAGGCCGAGACCGACATCTGCTGCACGTCCGCCAACGCTGTCAAGATCGTCAAGTCGCTCCCGGACAAGAAGGTAATATTCGTCCCCGACACGAACCTAGGGCTCTATGTCCAGCGGTTCGTCAAGGACAAGGAGATCGTCCTCTGGCCAGGTTACTGCCCCACCCATGCCAACATAAAGGTGGGGGACCTGCAGAGGCTCAAGAGGCTCCATCCCGCGGCGGAGGTCCTTGTGCATCCAGAGTGCACCCCGGACGTGATAGACTTCGCAGATTTCGCCTACTCGACCGAGGGGATAATCAAGCACGTCGTCTCGTCCCAGAAGAACGAGTTCATCATCGGGACCGAATCGAACATGCTCCACAGGCTCAGGAAGGAGGCTCCAGGCAAGGTCCTCTACGACATCCCGAGCGCGACCTGCCCCAACATGAGGGAGATCGCGTTGGAGGATGTCCGTGACTCGCTCGCCAAGGGGCAGTTCAGGATAGAGATACCCGCTGACATCATCCGCAGGGCCAGGGTGCCACTCGAGAGGATGATCGAGGCGGGCAGGCAGTGACCCGTCCCTATCCCAGCATCTCTTCTGCCGGCCCGTATACGAAGTAGGCTCCAAAGGCGATCATGAACAGCCCGCAGACCACGAAGACCACCTGATGCACGAGCGGGGTCCACAGATGGCGCGTCCTGAAGACCGCGAACCCGGTGAACGAGTACCAGGCCAGGTCGCAGCTCCAGTGGACGACCGCGAAGACCAGGACGACCAGCGCGCCGAACTCCTGCGCCGAGAAGATCAGGACGGCCCCGACGGTGGCCCACCAGAGGAAGAAGTAGGGGTTCGCCGAGGTCGTCAGGGCACCCGTCACGACGGTGCTCCTGGTCGTCTCCTCCTTCCCTTCCAGGGCGATCTCCTTCCTGGAGCGTATCATCATCGCGCCCATGACCGCGAGGAGCGAGCCGCCAACGACCCCTATCCCGAGCTTTACGGCGTCGTTCTCGAAGACGTAGCCGACGCTGAGCACGACCAGCGCCATGAGAGGGAACTCGACGAGCGCGTGCCCTATCGCGATCTTGACCCCGGCCCTCTCGTCCTTGTACCCCTTGGCTATGGTGGCCGCGAACACCGGCCCGGGCATCATGACCCCCGAGAGGGAGATCACGATGGTCGCGCCCAGGAAAACCCAGATGTTGTCGGTTATCGGGTCCACGGCCGGAGCTACGGCCTGGCCGATATTTAACCAGTGCCCCTGAGGGGGCCAGGCAGGCTCTCGCTAAAATACGTGTTCGCCGTTCCGAGGAGCGTGATGAGAAGAGGGTCAACTGAGGACCTCACGGTCCGATGATGAGCCCTATGAGTGCTGAACGCACGCCTCCGCCCCGATGACGGGGCGAACATGGATGCCAGGGACCCCTGGCATCCGCCGGCCTTTCCCCTCTCAGAGCTCTATGCCGCCGTAGTCGATGTCGCAGGTCCTCTTGAAGTAGCCCTGCGTGTGCAGGCAGTTGGGGCAGGTCTCGGGCGCCTCCTTCCCCTTGTGCATGTAGCCGCAGTTGGTGCAGAACCAGACCTCCTCCTCGTCCGACTTGTACAGGGTGCCCTTCTGCAGCCTGTCCAGGAGGAGCTTGTACCTCTTGGCGTGGTGCTTCTCGATGCTTATGACATGCTCGAAGAACTTGGCCGCCGCCTCGTTGCCCTCCGCGCGGGCCTGCTCGGCGAACCCGGGATACATGCTGGTCCACTCGTGGGTCTCACCCGCATGAGCCGCCTTGAGGTTCTCCTCCGTGGTCCCGGCTATCTTGAGCAGCTTCATGATCATGGCCGCGTGCTCGTACTCGTTCTCGGCGGTCTCCAGGAAGATCTTCGCGATGGCCTGGTGCCCTTCCTTGTTGGCCGCGCCGGCCCACTTGACGTACTTCGCCCTCGCCTCGGACTCGCCCGCAAGGGCGGCCCTCAGGTTGTCCTCGGTCTTCCCCATATGATCACTATGACGGGCGAAGACGTTCCCGCCTTATAAACTGCTCCCGGCGGCATGAGGGGCCGGTCATGCCATCCAGACGTCTCTGCTGGGGTCGCTCCCGACCGTATCGGAAATGATACTCAACGACGATTCCCATGTCTGTCGCCTATAAGCAGTCCCGGGGACAATACTCGTTCAGCATACTCCTCTCTCCCCCCTTTTTATTGTTTCACGGAAGAGCGGAGCTCACGACTGGAGGGACACGACGTAGTCGATGAACTTGCTGAGCTTCATCCCGTCCTCCCATCGCATTATGAAGTTCCCCTCCTTCGACTGGTCGATCTTCGGGATCCTGGAGTAGAGGAGCTTCGGCATCCCCTTGAAGGCCTCGCCGCGTTCCTTGAGGTCGAATGTGAAGACCCTCCAGGCGTCGCCCCTCTGCCTCTTGAGCTTGAAGACGTAGAGCGGGACGAGCTGGACGGAGACGCAGTCGTCTATCATCTCGTTAGCCTGGATTATCAGCTTCTCGCTCCTGCTGAACCTCATCACGTCCGAGGTCGAGCTCTTGACCTCTATCGGGAAGCTCATGCCCCATCTCATGGCGACGAGGTCGATGCCCAGGGAGCCCGCGCCGCGGACGACCATGAAAGGCCGCTCGCGCACGCGCATGTAGCCCGCCCTCTCGTCGGGCTCGCAGGTCTTGGTCACGCGCGCGAGCACATCCTCGTTCGCGCTGAGGATGCCCTTGAGCTCGCGCTCGAAAATCCGTCCCATCCAGCCAGCGTATCCACTTTGTGGATAAATTACTTGTCGACGGAGTCCTCGAGCGCCTGCCGGTCTATCTCCGAGCCCAGGACGTTGGCTGTTACCTCCGGCCTGAACTCCGCCCCCGAGTACTTCTCCTTCGGGACGGCGAACTCGAAGTCGTCCGTCACCGCCGCGTAGACGAGGTGGAGCCTCTTGACAGTGATGTCGGGGTAGTGCCAGGAGACGTCGTACATCGCTGTCAGGACCATGCTCCTGATCCCCAGCCCGCACTCCGCCTTGGCGACCCTCTTGGCAGCCTTCTCGGGCGTCTCGTACATGAGTATGCTCCCGCTGGGGAGCGCCCACGTGTGGCCGTCCTTGGGACGGAGGACGACCGTCCCCTTCTCCCCGTTGACGACGAGCACGACCTGTCCTTTGCAGGGGGGCCTGTTGAGGTCCGGCGTCCCCTCCTTGATGTCGTACTCGTACTTGCGCAGGCGGAACTCGGGGTAGCTCGTCGCGAGGCCGTCGATCTCTTCGGCCACTGGCAACTCGATGAGCATCCGCTTGGGCGGCGCCCTCACGGAACCAGTCTCGCCCTGTCCCTTGGGTATAGGACCGCCTCCCTGATGTTTGGCAGATCTAGCATCTTCTGCACGAACCTCTCGACCCCGAAGCCGAACCCGCCGTGCGGTGGCATGCCGTACCTGAACGCCTTCAGGTAGAACTCGAACGAGTCGAGGTTGAAGTTGTTCTCCCTCATCTGCTCCGTGAGCACAGCATACCTGTGCTCCCTCTGTCCGCCGGAGACGATCTCCTGCCCCTTGTAGTCGAGGTCGAAGTATCCGGTGGTCTCCGGGTCCTGGTCGTACCTCTTGGCGTAGAAAGTGCCGCGCTTAAGGGCAGTAGGGAACTCTGTGATGAAATAAAACTCACACCCCTTCTCCTTCATCATGGCCTCTCCGAGGGCCTTCTCGCCCTCCGTCCCGAGGTCCTCTCCCATCGGGATCTTCATCCCCGCCGCGTTGACCATCTCGACGGCCTCTCTGTACTTGACCCTCGGGAAGGGGGAGGCGGGCACCTCGACCTTGGCACCGAGCCGCTCAAGGTCGTCCTTGGCGGCCTTCTTGACGTGCTCGAGGCTCGATGTCACTATGCCCTCCGCGACGGCCATGATGTCCTCGGACGATTCGATGAACGCCAGCTCGACGTCGAGGGACATGAACTCCGCGATGTGCCTGATGGTGTCGGA
>JALOTO010000149.1 GCA_025457845.1 Thermoplasmata archaeon
CGCTGAGAAGAAGGACGAGAAGAAGGAAGAGAAGAAAGAGGAGAAGGGCGTCTCCGAGGCAGAGGCTGCGGCCGGTCTCAGTGCGCTCTTCGGCTGAGACCTTTTCCTTGGTCTCAAACCTCTTCCCGGGATCCCGTCCCCGGAGGCCGGGACCTACAGGTCCCGCCCGGCCGGGAGCGCACGGTGAGCCTCAGCCCTGCTCCAGCATCCTCCCGACTTCTTTCTCGAATATGTTGGCCAGCTCGTGCCCTATCTCCTTCCTCAGGTCCGGCGGCACGAGGGCTATCCCGAGCTTGGCCCCGCACTTGCCGATCTTGAGCAGGGCGTAGGCCTCCCGGACCTTCGCCTCCATGAGCGACTCGACCGCGGCCTTCAGCTCGGCCCGCAGCTCCGGGTCCGACTCCAGCTTCTCCCTGATGTGCCTCTTGACCTCGTCCCTGACGAGGTCCTGGACCGCCTCCACCATGAGCGTCTCCGACTGCATCATCGACTTCGTGGTCTTGAGGACCGCGCTGACAACATCCTCCTCTGCTCCCGTGTTCTCACCCGACCTTCGACGGGGTTGTCACGATAAAATCGTTTCCCTTGACCACCCCATCGTGACGGACCGCGCTGGTGCAACAGAAACAAATAGGCTGAAGTCGATGGCGAGCCGCCTTCTGAGGACGATTGCATGTGGGACACCGTCGGAAAGAGCGTTTTCAAGGACCAGCGGACACTGTCCTTCGACTACGTCCCCCCGAAGCTGGTGCACAGGGACGCCCAGATGAAGCGCCTGATCATGCTCTTCAGGCCCGTCGTCGACGAGGACGGGGCGCAGAACGCCGTCCTCACAGGGAGCGTCGGGACGGGCAAGACGGCCACGGCCAAGCGCTTCTGCATAGACCTCAAGGACCACGCCGAGAAGAGGCAGAAGGCCGTCGACTGGACCATCGTGAACTGCAGGCAGAGGAACAGCGAGTCGGCCGTGGTGCTTCAGATCGTGAACCACTTCCAGCCCAACTTCCCTGACAGGGGCTTCTCCATAACCGAGATGCTGAGGATCCTCAGGAAGGACCTAGAGAAGCGCAAGCTGCACATGGTGGTCGTGCTGGACGAGGCGGACGTGCTCCTCAAGAAGGCGGGCCCCGACATCATATACAAGCTCACCAGGTTCGGCGAGGAGAAGCTGGACGCGAGGCCGCTCGTGTCCCTCATACTCGTCTCGCAGAAGAACGTGTTCGACATGCTCGACGCGGCCTCCACGAGCACCTTCAAGCGCACCAACCTCATCGAGTTCGGCAAGTACACCTCCGAGGAGCTCAGGGACATAGTGGCCCAGAGGGCCGCGCTCGCGATGCACGAGGGGGCGGTCGAGGACGGCGCCCTCGACATCATCGCCGAGGCGTCCTCGGAGTGGGGCGACGCACGCTTCGCCATCGAGATCCTCGAGAAGGCGGGCATGCTCGCGGACGAGGAGGGCGCGGGCAGAGTGGGGGTCGAGCACGTCAGGGGCGCCAAGGCCGAGGCGTACAGCTCCATAACCGAGTCGAAGCTGTCGGGCCTGGACCTGCACCAGAGGCTGGCGCTCCTGGGGATCGCCAGGGCGTCCAGGGGCAGGGCGTACATAACCACCAGGGACGCCGAGTCCGCCTACGCCGTCGCGTGCGAGGAGCGCGGCGAGAAGCCGAGGGCCCACACTGCGTTCTGGGGCCTCATGAAGGACCTCGACACGCTGGGCATAGTGAGCGCCAAGAAGAGCGGGCCCGGCATCTCGGGGAAGACGACCGTGATCACCCTGCTGGACATCCCCGCGAAGGCGCTCGAGCAGAAGGTCGTGCAACTACTAGATGAACATGATTGAACGACCTGTGGCCAGCAGACTGCCAGCAGGAACAAGATATTTATAGGACGGGCCCTGTCCAAGACGTTGCGGAGGGAGAGGTCACGGGCTCCGACGACAAAGCCGCCGTCGAACTGATACGTCCCGAAGAGGGGATGTGCTACGTCGTTAGGGAGCGGAAGCCCTTCCTCTCGTACAAACTGTTCGAGGGAGCGATATCCGACGGGGCGCCGGGCCTCTGCGTCACGAGGCAGTACCCCGACAAGGTGAGGGAGTCCTTCGAACTCAGGGACACGCGCGTCATGTGGCTCAGCCACACCCCGGGGAAGGACCACCACAACCCGACGAGCATTGGCACCCTCGCGACCGTCATCTCCTCGTTCATAGAGCGCTACGAGAAGTGCGTCGTGATCATAGACGGGCTCGAGTACCTGGTCATCAACAACGGCTTCCAGCAGGTGCTGAGGTTCGTCGAGCACATCAACGAGCAGGTCATGCAGAGCAGGTCGACCGTGCTCGTGCCCATAAGCCCCAACGCCTTCAGCGAGAAGGAGCTGGCGCTCCTCGAGAGGAACGTCGAGGTCATAGAGGCGCCCTCCGTGAGCATGGGCCTCGAGAAGGACATGATGCGGCTCATAGACCAGTACAGGTGAAGCGCGCCCGCGATTAGGTGGCCAAAGCTTTTGCACACCTTTCCTGATTAGCCCTGCATGAACGCGACCCCGCTCAACGACGAGCACAGGAAGCTCGGTGCCAAGATGGTCTGGTTCGCAGGGTGGGACATGCCCATCCAGTACACTTCAATCATTGACGAGCACATGACGGTCAGGAACGCCTGCGGGGCGTTCGACGTTTCCCACATGGGGGACTTCATAATCAGGGGCCCCGGGGCCGCCGAGGTCATAGACCTCCTCATGACCAACAAGGTCCGCGACGCCCCCGCGGGAAGGTGCGTCTACTCGCACCTCCTGGACCAGCGCGGGAAGATCCTCGACGACACCATCGCGTCGCCCCTGGGCAAGGACGAGTACTTCATGGTGCCCAACGCGGCCACGACCTCCAAGATGAGGAAGTGGGTCGAGAGCCACCTGGACGGGCAGGAGCTCGTCGACATGTCCTCCGACCTGGCGGCCATCGCCGTCCAGGGCCCGAGGGCGGCGGAGGTCGTCCAGAGGCTCACATCCGCCGACCTGGGCAAGGTCGGGTTCTTCTGGGCGACCGTGGCGAGGCTGGACCACATAGACTCGAAGGGCTCGCGCCCGAAGACGGAGCTGCTCAGGGACAGGAGGTCCGCGAACGGGCAGGGCGAGGGCATCATGGCCTACCTCTCCAGGACCGGCTACACCGGCGAGGACGGGTTCGAGATCGTGTGCGAGAACGCCGACGCGCACGACGTCTGGAGGGCGGTGCTCGAGAAGGGGAGGGACCTGGGGCTGAGGCCCATCGGCCTTGGCGCGAGGGACACCCTGAGGCTCGAGAAGGCCCTGCTGCTGTCAGGGACCGACTTCGACGGGAACCAGACTAGCGTGCAGACAGGCCCGTCGTGGGTCGTCGACTGGGGGCACGAGTTCATGGGCAGGAAGGTCCTCGAGGAGCAGCGCGCGTCCGGTGCCTACGACAAGCTCGTCTGCATCGAGGCGAAGGACAAGGGGATACCCAGGCACGGCTACGAGCTCCACAGGGACGGCGCGAAGGTCGGGACGGTCACGAGCGGGACCATGTCGCCCGTCCTGAAGAAGGGTATCGCCATGGGCTACGTCCCCGCGGGCATGTCGGCCGTCGGGACCGCGCTGCAGGTCAAGGTCAGGGACACCCTGGTCGAGGCGGAGGTCGTCAAGCCGCCTTTCGTGAGGAGGGGATGACGTGAAGGAGTTGCTGGAGGAGCTGATACGGGTGCCCGGGGTCTCCGGGTTCGAGGAGGACATAAGGGAGCGCATCAGGGAGAAGGTCGAGGCCATGGGCCTCGAGGCCGAGGAGGAC
>JALOTO010000001.1 GCA_025457845.1 Thermoplasmata archaeon
AAAACCCATTCCCTGGTTTTCGCACGCCCCATAGCAACCAAAATCAACGCCTAAGCGGTTCCAGTCCGCGTGCGGATAGGATTCGTCGTCAACCCCATCGCGGGGATGGGCGGCCCGGTCGGCCTCAAGGGCACTGACGGAGAGCGTGTGCTCGGCCTCGCCCTCGAGCGCGGTGCCACGAAGTCCGCCCCCTCGAGGGCCGTGGATGCCCTGAACGCAGTTGCCCGCATCGGCATGATGCTCGAGTTCCTCACATGCTCCGGGGAGATGGGTTCGGACGAGCTCCGCGCAGCCGGCCTGCCGCACACAATCGTCTGCGAAGCGTCGGCGCGGACCACGTCCAAGGACACAGTCGAGGCCGTCCGGAGGTTCGTCGCCGATGGCGTGGACCTCATCGTCTTCGCTGGTGGCGACGGGACGGCCAGGGACGTGATGGAGGCATCCCAGGGTAAGGTGCCGATGGTGGGCATACCATGCGGCGTCAAGATGCACTCCGCGGTCTTCGCGAACACCCCCTCCGACCTGGCCGACCTCGTCGACACGTTCGCCAAGGGAGGGGCGACCAGGAAGGCCGAGGTCATGGACGTGGATGAGGAAGGCTTCAGGGAGGGGGTCGTGAGGGCAAAGCTGTACGGCTACGCATCGGTCCCCGACGACACCATTCACCTCCAGTCCGGCAAGGAGGTCTACAGGACCTCGGGGGCGGAGGAGGAGGCGGCGGAGATCGGCCAGTACATGGCAGACGAGATGCGCCCAGGAGTCCTTTACATACTTGGCCCGGGGAGCACGACCGCCCACATCGCGAAGGCCATGGGACAGGAGAAGACCCTGCTCGGGGTCGATGTCTACATCGACAGGCGCCTCGTGAGGGCGGACGCCTCGGAGGCGGACATCCTCGCACTGCTCGAAGGGGGTCGCGAGGCGGTCGTGGTCGTCACGCCGATCGGTGCGCAGGGGTTCTTCTTCGGCAGGGGGAACCAGCAGCTCTCGCCGGCGGTCATAAGGTCGGTCGGCCCCGACGCCGTCACGGTCGTGGCGACGCCGAGCAAGCTGGCCAGCACCCCCAGGCTGCGCGTGGACACCGGCGATCCCCAGGTCGACTGCGCTCTGAGGGGCGACCGGAAGGTCGTCACCGGCTACCGCAGGAGAAGGCTGGTCCGCGTCCTCTGAGGCTCAGAGCCCCGATGACTCCCTCTCCAGGAGGTACCGCCAGTTCTGGTCCACGGTCCTCTGTATCGCCTCGATCTCGCCCTCGGTCAGGTGGGAGAACCGGCCCTGCAGCTTGAGGTACTCCGAGACCGGAAGCCCCTTGCCCTTCCTAGTGATCCTGACCTTCCCGTCCTCGATCTCGTAGAGGGGGAACATGTGGGTGTCGACCGCCAGCTTGGCGACCTCTATCGAGTGGGCGGGGTTCGTCTTCCAGCCAGGAGGACAAGGGGACATCGCGTGGAAGAACCTGAAGCCCTTGATCGACTTCGCCTTCTGGACCTTCTTGACGAAGTCCTCGGGATGCGCGACCGAGACGGTCGCCGCGTAGGGTATCCTGTGGGCCTGCATGATCGCCATGATGTCCTTCTTCGGCTCGTGCTTGAAATCGTGGGTGCTCCCGACGGGGGTCGTGGTCGTCCACGCTCCCCAGGGGGTCGAGCCGCTCCTCTGTATACCCGTGTTCATGTACGCCTCGTTGTCGTACATCACGTATATCGCGTCGGTCTTGCGCTCCGCCGCGCCCGATAGGGCCTGTATGCCTATGTCGACCGTGCCTCCGTCGCCCGCGAAGCCCACGACCGTGACGTCCTTCTGGCCCTTCACGTCTAGGGCGGCCCTGAGCCCGGATATCGCCGCGCCGGTCGCCTCGAACGCGCTGTACAGCAGGGGCACCTTGAGGCAGTTGCTCGGCCAGTAGCCAGGCATCACGGCCCAGCAGCAGGCGGGTATCGCGAGGACGGTCTTCTCGCCCAGCCCCTTGAGGAGGTATCGCATGACGAGGTTCGCTCCGCAGCCTGGACATCCCGTGTTCCCGGGATATGTGAGCTCCTCCTCGGGTATCGTGGTCTTGCCCATCACTTCCACCTCCTCGGAAGGCCGGCGACGTCGACCCACTCGACCTCGTTCTCCTCGGGCCTCTTGGTGACTAGCATGAGGTCCTCGAAGATGCGCTCTAGTATCCGGGGAGTGATGTCCCTCCCGCCGAGTCCAGCTATGTAGTTCTTCATGACTGGCCTCCTGGCGCTGGAGTAGACCGAGGCCTTGACCTCGGTGTACATGGCCCCCGCCGCGCCGAACGTGTAGCTCCTGTCGAGCACGCCCAGGCCGGCGACCTTCGCCCCGAGGGCCTTGAACTCCTCGTGGGGGAACGGCCTGAAGGCCCTGATCCTTGCGAGGCCGACCGGGAACCCCTTCGACCTGAGCCCGTCGACGACGTCCTTCGCCGTGGAGGCGACCGAGCCCGCCGCGACGAGCACGACCTCCGCGTCGTCGCACCTGTACCTTTCGAGGAGGCCGCCGTGCTCCCTCCCGAAGACCTGCTTGAACTCCTGCTCGACCCTGAGGAACCTGTCGTGGGCGTCCTTCATGCCGAGCATGGCCTTGTACCTGAACTCCATGTACTGGTCCGGCCTGACGAGAGAGCCGAAGCCCATCGGCCGCCCCACCTCGAGCTTGAGCTCGGGGGCGTAGCCCGGCAGGAAGTCGTCCACTATGGCCTGGTCCGGGATGTCGACCGGCTCGGATGTGTGGGAGAGTATGAACGCGTCCTCTATGACCATGGCTGGGAGCATGATCCCCTTGCTCTCGCAGACCTTGTATGCCATGATGATTGTGTCCAGGACCTCCTGGTTGCTCTGGCAGAAGAACTCCATCCAGCCTGTGTCCCTCTGGGCGATGGAGTCCATGTGATCGACCCATACGCTCCACGGTGGGGCCATCGCCCTGCTCACGTTGGTCATCACTATGGGGAGCCTCGCCCCCGAGGCCCACATGAGGACCTCGTGCATCAGGGTGAGCCCGTGCGAGCTCGTAGCCGTGTAGGTCCTGGCGCCTGCGGCCTCCGCTGCTATGCACGCGGCCATGGCGCTGTGCTCGCTCTCCACGGGGATGAAGTTCGCCTTCATCTCGCCCGTCGAGACCCAGTCCGCCAGCTTCTCGACGATAGAGGTCTGGGGGGTGATCGGGTATGCGGCGATGACCTCCGCCCGCGCGAGCTTCGCGCCCCACGCTGAGGCGTAGTTGCCGGTCATGACCTTCCTCATCAGACTCCCTCCTTGACCATGACGATGCACTTGGCAGGGCACTCGAACGCGCAGATGCCGCAGCCCTTGCAGAACTTGAGGTCGACCTCCGGCACTCCGTCGATCAGGATGATCGCCCCGTCAGGGCAGTACTTCCAGCAGATGGTGCACTTCTTGCACTTCTCCTTGTCCACCACGGGCCGGATGACGCGCCAGTTGCCAGTGAGGTTCACCGTGCTCGGCGTGTCCGAGACCGGGGTCAGGGGCAGCTCCTCGTATGACTTCGTCACGGCTTCGCCTCCTTGGTCCGCTCGTAAGCCTCGCGCGCGGCCGCGACGTTCTCCTCTTCCTTGACAGGCGCGTGCTCGCGTATGCTCGCCTGGATGGCGTCTATCGATACAGCGTCGCACATCCTCGCGAATCCGCCCATTATCGCCGTGTTCACTATGGGAGTCGTGCGGGAACCGATGCCGTGTTTCACGGCTATCCCCGTCGCGTCGATCACGAAGTACCTGAACTGCCCCGGGAGGCCGGCGAGCGGCTTGTCCTCAGGATAGTTGATCAGGACCCTGCCCTCTGGCTTGAGCCCCTCCAGGATGTCGACCCCCTTCAACAGGGAGTTGTCGAGCACGACGATGTAGTCCGGCTCGTAGATGCTCGACTTGTTGCGTATCGGCTTCGTGTCGAACCGCGCGAAAGCGGTGACGGGGGCGCCTCTCCTCTCCACGCCGAAGAACGGGAAGGATGCTACCTCGAAGCCCATCCTGAAGGCTGCCTCGGCCAGGACCTCGGAAGCGATGACCACGCCCTGGCCACCTCTCCCGTGAAACCTGACTTCAATCACCAGGCACACCTGCTGCGACTACCGACTTATACGTATTAAGTCCTCACCCACCTACAAGGTCGAGAGGGCTTCTGGAGCCTCGCTGGAGACGTGCCGACCAAGCGCTTGGTCGGAACGGTTTTACATATCACGTCCGCGATAGGCTTGGCGTGAGGCGACCGTTCATCTCGGTACATGTCAGAGCGTTCTGTCACGCCACCGAGGATCAGTCCAAGGTCGAGATTGCGGTGCGCAACGTGGTCGGAGACATCGAGCTGACGTCCAAGAAGACGGACGGACACCACGGGAACCCGCTGGTCGTCATCGAAGGTGAGGCGATCGGGTCCGACGCCGCCGAGGGTGTGCTCGCTCGGCTCAGCCACGACGACCTGACAGCCCTCGCCGATACCGCCGCGCAGAGGATGGACGAATCGTGCAACCTCTTCCTGAGACTCGACAAGCAGAAGGCATATGGGGGAGAATCAGTGCTCACACGACACGACGATGCGGTATCGGTCAGAATCAAGGTCAGCGCATTCCCGGCCAAGATGGAGAACGCGCTGCTCGTGGTTCGGACCCACCTCGAGGGTGTGCTAGCGGACGGAAGTCGTCCTCATAAGCCATGCGACTAACTCTATTCGATTCCTTCTTATATTTGCCAGGCATCTCACGCACGGCAAGCAAGCAGGGGTAGCCAAGACCGGCCAACGGCGCAAGGCTTAGGACCTTGTCCAGCAGTGGTTCCGCGGTTCGAATCCGCGCCCCTGCACCACAACCGTGCTCGCGGGACCTCCTCAAGGGTCATCACATGGGGAAGTCTCGCAACCTTGACAACGATGGTGCCCCTGTACCGCTGACGACTCCCCCGACGGCGGCCATTATCCCAGGCAGTATCGCGAGACTTCCGGAACCCCGCAGGAACATTCATGACCGCCCAAACAACTGTTGACCTGCAGCGGAGGGTGGTCCATGCAGCCTGGCGAGATGCCGATGTGGATGAGATTCAGGCCCCACAGGGAGATTCCGGAGAACAGAGAACCATCGAAGATCCCCTCAATCGTCCTTATGCTGTTGCTCGGAGTCCTGACCGCACTATGCGTGTATGCGGCCCTTGAACTTCCATCGGCGTTCCACATCCTCGTGATGGCAGCGGGCGTCACCCTGCTCGTGTCAGTCCTCCTGAGCCGGGTCCAGTGCTCGCGGAAGACGGCGGGGGCGTTCCTTCTCGCAGCGGTTGCGGTCAACTTCGTGATGGCCTACACTCTGACGGTCATCGAGGACCCCGCGTCTGGGGCCATCGCTTACATCGAAGGAGTCATCTTCACCGGACTCATCGGTCTTCTCCTCCTCACGAGAACGAGGACCGCGCTCTCCACACGGGCAAAGGCAGTCATAATCGGAGCAGTGATCGCCATGAGCTCTCCTGGCCCCCTGTTGTACCTGTTCGTGCCGACGGAAGGGACTCTAGGAACCGCAGCGGAATGGCTCATCCTCACCAGCATCCCCATGATGGTCGTGTTGATGGCAACCGCCATAGTCCTGAGCGCCCACCATCGGTCCGATGTCACCGTGCCTTCGGACAAGTGGGTGTGATTCCCGCCTGAGCCCATCACGTGTGTGCCACGATGCGTTCGACACCAAAGGAACCAGCAGAAGCATGGGGAGATGAAACGCAAGTCGTGCGGGGTCGCTGTCCCGCGTGAGGCGAGATTCTGTCCATCCTGCGCAACACAGGCTCCATCAGCGACCATGACCATCGGGGATCGTCTCAGGGCATGCACTTTTGAGAGGCGACCTCGGATGGGACCATCCGACCAGAGGGATACCAAGACCCATCCCGCAGCCCTCCTGCATCCCATCGATCGCAGAAATCTGGGACCGGCCGTCCCGCTAGGGGGCCTTGGCAGAGTCCCTGGAAACGAATTGCAGGCACCCAGACTCGTACTCCGCGTTGGAGAGGAACTTCCTGTACTTGCCCTGCGGGAAGCAGCCACGCTGGTTCCCGCGGACCGAAAGCCAAGAGCAGTGCCGGCAAGTCCTGCCCTCCCGTCTCCTGAGCTCGGACAGGAAGGCGAGTTCATCCTTGGTGTAATCCTGATCCTGAGGTGCGCCCATGGAAGTAGGTATTCGCGCCGGCAGGACACATACTTTCCGCATGGGGCCAGCCCTCAGATTATATAGCAGCCGGGCAATCATCGTCCCGTGAAGTTCACCTACTGCCCCAAGTGCAAGGAGCTGAGGACGAAGCCGTGGTACGCGTACAAGGACAGATGCGCCAGATGCGCCGGCGACGTCGCGGTCATACCCATCCCGCCCAGCCCGCTGACCTATGTCGTCTACGCTCTCGTCGTCATATGCTTCGTGCTCGTCTACTTCGGCAACTCCGAGGACAATCAGATCCTCCTCTACGGTGCGGTCATCGGCGTCGTCGCCGCGATGGTCATCCAGTTCTTCGAGCTCGCCCGCGGGGAGAAGTACGCCAGGGCCAAGATCAAGCCCACCAAGTCCGACGTCGACCTACTCAAGGCAAAGGGCTGGGGCAAGGACCAGCACGGCAAGGCACTCTGAGCCCATCACCGCCGGGAATTCCTGCGATGCGGAGAGGAGGACGCCGCCGATGGCCGGAGCGCGCTCTATCGTGAGCAAGGGCTCGCCCGAACCGGCCGCGTCCACGACGGACAGATGGCATGTCGTCCCGACGGGCGAGATGTTCTCCAGCACATCAAGGAGTACTTCGTTCATGCCTGCGAAGGACCCGGGATTTGCCCCTCCTGTCAGGTAAGCCACCTCCGCGTACAGGCAGTCCGCCACCGATTCGCGGGCGGATACCGTCAGACCGTCCCACAGTTCGATGTCAGTGCCTACGGACGCCCTGAGGAACACCCTCAGGACATCCCCGGGATCGACAGCGCCATCTACAGCCCCCATGAGATCCGACGGCCGGTCGTCAGTGTAGGAGAGCACGATGGACGAGGTCACCAACGCGATCGCGAAGAACACCATTGCATCCATGAGGGCGAGCTGTGCGCGGTCGTCCGGCGCGCGGTCACCATACAACCGCCCTCACCTCCACGACGACGATCATCATGTCATCATCACATGCATTTATCAGGCGGGAACATGAGCCGGTCGCGCCCGGCGCCTGGTCGGGCAGAGAGCCTGAGGACTGCAGCAGCTCGATCTCAGGGTGGACAGATCTCAGACTGACGTACCATCCGTCGCACCCTGCGAGTACAGGCTCAGCGCAATTCACGATCTCGAACGACCTCAACGCGGTCACGGTAGGCGTCTCTGTGACGCTGAATCCGTCCATGACCTCGGAGACCAGGACCTCTGCCAGGGATTCCAGCTCGTCAGACTCCCCTGTCCTCGCCTTCTCGGCTGCGCTCACCGCGGCCCCTACCAGCAGGCATACGCCGGCGAGGACAAAGATCATCACTGGAAGGTCCTCGGCGAACCCGCCGACGCCCCTTTCGTCGAATCGCATCGGGGACGGATGTTGACCGGCGACCCCAACAAATGAACCACTACATGTAGCATTCATCCGTGGGGACGGTACTTGAACACCGTCCGTCGCTCTACATAGTCATGCGACACCACATCAGGGGACCGACCAAGAAGCTGGCTCCGACCGTAGACTCCGAGACTTCCTGCCCACACTCCTTCAACGACGAGGACGGGTTCGAACTCGAGGTCGACTGTCACGAATGTCCCGGGGCGAGCGACCTGCACAACAGGCGGTGCGCCTCCGGGATGGTGCACATTCTGGCCACTGGTGCCCGCCCCGAGTCGATCGTGCTCAAGAGATACATCCACAAGCGGTTCAGAGGCGCGCAGGTCGAGCTCCTGTGCGCGGCCGCCGAGGAGCTGTGCGCCTTGACCCGCGCGATGTCTGCGGCCGAGCCACCGTCCGACAAGGAGTGTCGGACATGCGTAGCCAGAGCCACGCGCGTGATAGCTGCCATGAGGGGGAGGCTACTCGAAGACCCGGGAAGCTACTTCGAGCGGGCGGCGGAGCTGTCCGACCAGTTCCGGTCGAAAGCCATGGCCACGACATGTGCGCGCGCCCGCACGTGCATCGACGAGACCCTCTCCGTCACAACCGTGCGCCCCCTGAAGGATGGTGGACACGGTGTCTAGGGCAGGCCCGCCGAGGATCATCGGGGGAGGGGCCGTCCCGGCTGACGCGCGTGCGAGGGAAACCCCGCTCCCGCGCGTGCGCGTGGACGCGTGTGCCGCGGATGGGCGCTTCGAGACCCGTCCCTGCTTCTCCCACTCATGGGTGGATCAGTCACCCGTCAAGGACGGGATGGAGATCGCGAGCTACCTCATCGAAGGGGTGCCGGTGAGGGTTGTGAACAGGGAGGCGAGGAGCCACGGGGAGTACCTGTTCGACCCGCCGGAGTACCGGCTGCCGCCCCGTCAGCTCCAGATCCTGGGCGAGGCGGTCGACACCATCGCGGACGCCGTGCCGGCGGACGTCGAGCTCAGCTCCCTGTGGACACTCAGACCATATATCAAGTCGAAGGCGAAGGACATCGTGTACAAACGGCTGGTCGCATCCTCCGATATGGGAAGCGACGCCAAGGAGACAGACAGGGAGAGCGATTTCCTGGCGGACATCCTCTGCAGGTACACCGCGGGGTACGGGGCGCTCGAGATCCTTCTCAAGGACCCGAACGTCCAGGACATCTACGTCGACGCCCCCTCCAGCCAGACACCTGTCGAGGTCGTGCTGCGGTCGGACCTCGGGAGCGCCGTCAGACAGAAGTGTCGGACGAACCTCTATCTGGGCGCGCGCGACCTGGCCGCGATGGTCTCCCGCGTGAAGTTCGAGACCGGCAGGCCGTTCTCCGAGGCCGCACCCGTCCTCGAGGCGGACATGCGGCGGCTGGGCGCGAGGGTCACCATCGTGGGCCCTCCTTTGAGCGACAAGGGCCTTTCCGTGGCGATAAGGAAGCATTCTCCCGCCGCGTGGACGTTGCCCGCCCTGATAGCCAACGGCTCATTGTCGCCCCTGCTCTCGGCCTTCCTGTGGGCATGCGTCGCCGGCAGGAGGACGGTCCTCATCGCTGGGAGCAGGGGGGCCGGGAAGACCACCCTCCTCGGCGCAATGATGATGGAGTTCCCGCTCTCCCAGAGGATCATGGTCCTGGAGGACACACCTGAGGTCCCCGTGTCCAGGCTCCAGGGGCTCGGGTACGACATCTCATCCCTGCGGTTCTCCGCCCACGGGGACGAGAGCGGGTCGGCGAGGGACGCCCTCAGGGTAAGCCTCAGGATGGGAGAGAGCGCCATCGTGATCGGCGAGGTCAGGGGGGACGAGGCGAAGGTGCTCTACGAGAGCATGAGGGCGGGGAGCGCGGGGTCCTCCGTCATCGGGACGATACACGGGAACTCGGCTAAAGGGGTTCTCGACAGGGCAGTGGAGGACCTCGGCGTCTCCGAGAGGGCGTTCTCCTCGACGGACATCATAATCGTCATCGGGCTGATGAGGTCGCCTGACGGGACCAGGTTCACGAGGAGGGTGACACAGGTCACGGAGGTCAGGGAGGACGACGGCACCGTGACCCTCGTCGACCTCTTCAACACGGACCCGGGCTGCATGTGCGCAAAACCGACCTCCGAGTTCTCCCATTCGTGCAAGACCGTCGCGGGCATCGCGGGAGCCCTGGGGACATCGCCGGAAGCCGTGATGGACGTGGTGAAGACGAGGGCACATGCGGACCAGCTCGTCGCCGAGGCAGCACCGGGGCCCAGGTGCACCGATTCGGAGAGGATTGAGTCCAACGAATTCCTTGCCCAGGCCCTCTTCTGCGCGGAAGGGCCCGAGGCCGGCCTGGAACGATGGAGGACATGGCTCGCCTCAAGGGAGAGGAGGTGACACCATGGCCGGGGACGGCTCGAGCTATGTAAGGTCCTGCGAGCTGCTGGCGGACATGTCAAGGCGGCTGGGGACCTCGCAGAGGGCCCGCGGGGCCGCGAAGAGAGGTGGGCGGGAGGAGTCCGCGCGCGAGAAGGCCATTGGAAGGGACCTGGCGCTGTCAGCCCTCGACCTGCGACGGCAGACCGTCACGGACGCCGCAAGAGGGGCGGCGGCCGTGTCCGCGTGCGCGCTTGCATGCGCCGCCGCGTGCGCGTTCGTTCTCGCCGGGGCGGGCCACGCCTTCGCGGTCGCGGCACTGGCGCTCGTGGTGCCGTTCCTGGTCGCCGGGGCCATCAAGGGATACCCATCTGCGCTGGCCGCCCGGAGGGCCGCCAGGGTCCTCAAGGACTCGACCGGCGCGGTCAACCTCATGATCATGAGCCTCAGGCACGAGGCGTCGATATCCAGGGCGATCAGGTTCGCATCCGCCAGGAAGGACGACTTCTCGGACGAGCTGAGGAGGTGCACCTGGGGGGTGGTCATGGGGAGGCACCACACGTTCGAGGACTCGCTCCAGCGCATGGGGGACCGGTGGGCCGCCCACAGCGGCGAGCTCAAGGCCGCTCTCAACTCGATGGTCACCGCGTCCTGCGAAGCCACCGAGGAGGGGAGGCGGAGGGCGCTCGACAGGGCCAACAGGTCCATGGTCGCTGGAGCGCGGAGGAGGATCGAGGAGTACGCCCTCTCCCTCTCCACCCCGAGCATGGTGATGTTCGGCCTCGGGATCCTCCTTCCCATAATGGTCGGCTCGTTCCTACCCATGATGTCATGGGACCTCTGGTCGCCGTCCTACGGTGACGCGCCGATGGAGGGAAGCACGACCAGCGCGGTCATCCAGACCGCGTTCGTCATGAACCTGGTCTTCCCGCTGGTCGCCTTCATGGTGGCGAGCGACGCGGCGTCGAAGCACCCGCTCGAGAGGACCGGGACCGGCAAGGGCCGTCCGGCACGGCTCGGGCCAGCGCTCCCCGTCGCAGCCGCATCGGCATCCGCCGCCACGCTGACCTGCAGCCTGGTCTTCCTCGACGGCATCTGGATGGCCGCGTCCGCGCTGCTATCGGTCACGGTCCCGCTCGGAGCGGTCCTCATGGCGGTCGGACGCGATGATCCTCGCCAGTCGCATGGTGGAACCGGCACGGGCCTCGAGGACGGCCTCTTCAGGGTGGGAGCGAGGATGCTGGAGGGCGAGAACTTCGAGACCGCCCTGCGCAGGGCGGCCGAGGACTGTGGGGACGACGCATCGGCGATGCGCAGATTGGCGGTGGGCTCCTGCGTCCTCGGGCTGGACGCTGTCGGCGCGGGGCCAGATGCCCGGTCACTGGCCGGGACTAACGCGGGCGAGGCGTTCGCGGTCGTCCGCGAGGCGGCCAAGAAGGACGAGAGGGCGGCGGGGCTGCTCGCGATGGACATCTCGGCGTACCTCAGGGACCTGAGGGAACTGGAGACTTCTCTGAAGAGCAGGCTCAGGCCTACGGTCTCCATGATGCGCATGACGGCACACGTGCTCGGGCCCGTGGTGCTCGGGGTGACCTACTCGATCTACCTGACGCTCTCGGGCATGATGGAGGGGCGCGGCATGGACCCGGGATGGCTCTTCCTGATACTCGGCGCGTTCCTGGCCGAGACCAACCTCGCGGTCACGTACTTCGTCTGGGGCATCCAGGGCAGGCCGGGGACCAGGGCCCTCGCGTACTCAGCCGGAGCATGCCTGCTCGTCTCGGAACTCGTGTACACGGCCACCGCGGTGCTGGCCTCCTGAGCGGTTCAGGAGTCCTCGACGCCCGGGATGCGCTCCATGTTCCTCTCCAGGAGGGCGACCTCCTTGGTGTCGAAGGCCCGCGGGTCGACGGGGAGGATCATCATGGTGGAGCTCTGCGATATGTGGTCGTTGACCTGGTCGATCATCCTCAGGACCTTGGGGAAGTCGTTGTTGGAGACCAGGTACTCTATCCCGTCAAGCAGGATGACGCCGTTCTCGTGCTCCTCGACGAAGTTGATGAGGGTGTGGGTCAGGATGCCGAGGTTGGTCGGCGCGATGACGTCCGGCCCGGCCTTCGTGGCGAGCCAGTAGATCGGGGTCCGCTCGAGCCCGTACTTCTGCCTGACGAGGTCCGGGTGCTGGCGGGTGACCGCGAGGCCGACGGGGACCCTCCCCTCCTCGTGGGCGCTGATCATGTTGGAGAACGCGTCGAAGCTTATGTCGGGAGGTGACTCCTCGACGACATATGACCTCCCGGGCTGCAGCTTGTACTTCCTGGAGATGCCGAGGCTGCTCTCCTTCCCGGCCGACTTCGACCTGGGCTTCTTGGACTGGAAGAGTCTCATCCGCTCAGTCACTCCACATCGCGAGGACGGAGCTGAGGGCGATGGCGTTGGTGGGCTTCAGCAGGAAGTCCTTCGCGCCCGCGTCCAGGCTCTGTCGGATCATCGTCTTGTTGATGATGGAGCTCATCGCGATGACCGTTGCCGACGGGTCGATGCCTATTATCTCCTTCGTGACGTCGACCCCTGACTTCCCCGGCAGGATCATGTCGACGAACGTGAACTTGGGGCGTTCCCGCCTGAACACCTCGACTGCCTGCTCGAAGTCCTCCGCTTCGAGTATGTCGTGGAACCCCGCGCGCACGAGCAGCTCGATCATGACCTTCCTGAAGGCCTCCGAATCGTCCACCACGAGTATCTTCAAATGAACACCCTGTCGCCGTACTGAATCCACATGGGCTGTATTATAGCTTGCAGCCATCTGAGAGGTAGGGTGAGATGGGCAGGCAATTGAGTTCCTGACGCCAGGCCCTTCCTCCACAATGTTTTGGAGCACGGGTCCTCAAAGGTAGCGTGCGACCAGGGAAGGGACTTACAGGCTACCCATCTCGGGTATGTCTTGTCCACGCGAATGCTTAATACTTGCCCTCCAGGACCCAGCCCGACGGGCCGGCGACGGGCGCAGAGGAACAAATAATATATACGGGCATGGGTATTCTTCACAAAACCACTTCTGATGGCATCAGTTTTCATCGACGGTGTTATTTCATGAACGATGATGAAATGGTCAAGAAGGGCACGACCACGATAGGGCTAGTCTGCAAGGAAGGAGTAGTCTTGGCTACGGAGATGAGGGCCACGATGGGCACGCTCATCGCCCACAAGACCACGCAGAAGCTTTTCAAGATCGACGACAACCTCGGGCTGACCGTCGCGGGGACGGTCGGGGACGCGCAGACCCTCGCGAGGTACATAACCGCCGAGGTCGAGCTCTACAAGCTGAAGAGGGGCCAGCCGATGTCAGTGAAGTCCGCGGCCACCCTCACATCCAACATACTCGCGGGCAGCAGATACTACCCGTACTGGGTCGGCCTGATCATAGGCGGAGTCGACCACGAGGGGAGCCATGTGTACTCCCTCGACATGGTCGGCGGGGCCATACCGGACGAGTACGTAACGACGGGTTCCGGCTCACCGTACGTCTACGGTGTCCTCGAGGACCACTTCCAGAAGGGCATGAGCATGAGCGACTCGCTCGACCTCGCCATAAGGGCACTGCACGCCGCGATGAAGCGCGATTCTGCGTCGGGCGATGGCATGGCGATCGTGTCCATAACGCCTGAAGGCTTCTCGCTGCTGGACGAGAAGGAGATCCAGAAGCGCGTCGCCAAGATGAAGCTCACGTAGAGCTGCACCGCAACCGCGGGGACCCGGGCCCCAGGGCCGGGTCACCACACACACGAATCACATTCAGTAGAGTGAATCCAATGGGTATAGAGAAGGTTCTAGAAGAGGCCAGGGAGGCCGTTAGGAAGACCATCCCATCACACATCGAGGTCACCGACGTCGATTTCGAGGGGCCGGTCATAGTCATATACACCCGCAACCTCGAGGAGTTCGCGCACAACAACGACCTCGTCCGCCAGCTGGCGCAGTCCCTCCGCAGGAGGGTAGCGATAAGGCCGGACCCGAAGATGCTGGCCGACACCGAGAGCGCCGAGGAGCAGATCAGGAAGATCATCCCCGAGGAAGCGAAGATCACCAACATCTACTTCGAGGACGACACCGGGGAGGTCACGATAGAGGCCCTCTCGCCGGGACTGGTCATAGGCAAGCACGGTGCTGTCCTCAACGAGATCAAGAAGGAGATCGGCTGGGCACCCAAGGTCGTCAGGGCGCCGCCCATCCCGTCGAAGACCGTCAGCGACATTCGTACCTACCTGAGGAAGGTCCAGGACGAGAGGAAGGAGTTCCTGAGGAAGGTCGGGAAGAAGCTGATGCGCCAGAAGACCTCGGACGACACGATCCTGAGGATCACTGCCCTCGGAGGCTTCAGGGAGGTCGGCAGGAGCGCCGCCCTCCTCATGACCAGGGAGAGCAAGGTCCTCATCGACTGCGGCGTGGCTGTCTCCGCGGACGAGAACGGCATGACGCCCTACCTCAACGCGCCGGAGCTGCAGCCCCTCGACTCGATCGACGGGGTGGTCGTGACCCACGCCCACCTGGACCATTCGGGGCTCGTGCCCGCCCTCTTCAAGTACGGCTACGAGGGCCCGGTCTACTGCACGCCCCCGACCAGGGACCTCATGTCCCTTCTGCACGTCGACTACATCAAGGTCGCCGTCGGCGAGGCGAAGAAGCCCCCGTACGAATCGTCCCACATACGAGAGGCGGTCATGCACACCATACCCCTCAAGTACGGGGAGACCACGGACATCTCCCCCGACGTCAGGCTGACCTTCCAGAACGCCGGGCACATCCTCGGCTCGGCGATCGCCCACTTCCATGTCGGGGACGGGCTGTACAACGTGGCGTTCTCCGGAGACATCAAGTTCGAGAAGTCCTGGCTGTTCAACGCGACCGTCAACAAGTTCCCGCGGCTCGAGACCCTGGTCATCGAGTCCACCTACGGCGGCTACCACGACATGCAGCCGAGCAGGCAGGAGGCTGCCAACCAGGTGAAGGACACGGTCCGCAGCACCCTGGCCAGGGGTGGCAAGGTGCTCATACCCGTCTTCGCCGTCGGCAGGTCCCAGGAGGTCATGCTCGTCCTCGAGGAGGGGATGAGGAACCACCAGATCCAGAGGGCCCCGATCTACCTCGACGGGATGATATGGGAGGCGACCGCGATACACACGGCCTACCCCGAGTACCTCAACAGCCAGCTGAGGACCCAGATCTTCCAGATGGGCGAGAACCCGTTCCTGTCGGATGTGTTCAAGCGCGTCGACAGCTCGGACATGAGGGAGCGCATCGCCCACGACCCCGAGCCGTGCATAGTGCTGGCCACTGGCGGCATGATGAACGGCGGGCCCGTGATGGAGTACTTCAAGTCATGGTGCGACAACCAGCTGAACACGCTGGTCTTCGTCGGGTTCCAGGGCGAGGGGACCATGGGACGCAAGATCCAGAAGGGCTGGAGCGACATCACCCTCAACGACCGCGGGAAGCAGCTCACCCTCCACATGAGGATGGACGTCGAGACGGTCGACGGCTTCTCCGGCCACTCCGACAGGCGACAGCTGGTCAACTACATCAGCACCCTGGAGCCGAGGCCCGAGCGCATCATAATCAACCACGGCGAGGACTTCAAGTGCTCCGACCTTGCGAGCACAATATACAAGAAGTTCGGGATCGAGACGCGCGCGCCGATGAACCTCGAGACCATCAGGCTCAAGTGAGGCGTCACCTGACGGAGAGCCTCTGCCCTTTCTTCCCCGCCAGGACCACGCGGCTGTCCTCCCGTTCTGCCAGTATCTCCATGGAGAGCCTTGATGCCAGCCGTTCCGAGAACTCCCTGACCGATGCGTGGGAGGGCATGTTGTCGACCGTCATCCTCGTCCTGGAGTCGCCTACGAAGACGTAGCCCTTCGGCTCGACGAACGTCGGGTCGGCCCGCTCGTCCAGCCTGGCGTACTCGTCCTCCCATCCGAGGTTCCAGCCCTTGACCAGCGTGTGGCGCACGACGGTGCGCGTCGAGAGCGAAGGCAGGAGGTCGAGGGTCTTCATGAGGTTCTCCCAGGCCCTCGGGAACTGGGGGACGCACAGCCGCCCGAAGACATCCTCGTTGGGCGCGGCCACGGTGACGTAGAGCTGGGTCGGGAGGGTGGACAGCCTGGCCAGCGCCTCTGGGACCGAACCGTTGGTGACAAGGAATGTCGTCATCCCCCTCCGCTTGCACAACGCGATGAACTCCCCCAGGTCCGGATAGAGGGTGGGCTCCCCGGACAGGGAGATGGCCACCTGGTTCGGGGAGCGCGCCTCCTCCCACATCTTGGGATCGCAGCGCTCGTCCCCCTTGAAGCCTGAGACCAGGAGCCTCTGCTCCTCGATGCACATGTCGAGCAGGCGCTCCGGCTCGGGGTATCCGGCCTCGCCGAAGCCGGTCATCCCGTGGTACCTCCAGCAGAAGAGACATCTGAAATTGCACACGTTGACGGCGGGGGTCATCTGCAGGCATCTGTGGCACTCGATGCCGTAGAACTCCTCCTTGTAACATGACCGCCCGTGGATGAGCTTCTGGCGCATCCAGTGGCAGAGCTTCACGGCGCCGGCTCCGTCCACTATGCGGTACTGCTGCCTCTCCAGATGCTCCTTCGTCCTTGCGTCCATGCGGAATCCTCAGAAGTCGGCGAGGCTGCGCTTGCCCCTGCCTCCGCCCTTGGTCGGGCGGTCTCCCTGATCGCCGCCCCTCGCGGCCTTCACCTTCGAGGCCGCCTCGGAGACCTCCCTGGAATCCGGGTCCACACCCAGCAGATAGCCGATGTCCCCCTCGTCGAGCCCGGCTCCCACGGCCAGTCTCACGAGGAAGTCACGGTCCTTCCTGGCGATCTCGGACAGGTACGGCAGGGTCGATTCGGCGACCCTCCTCGGAGACGCGTGCAGCACGGCCCCGAGCTTCCTGCACAGAGAATCCCTCGCAGTCCGCTGCCCCTTCGCCCGGGACAGCACGATGAACTGCTGGGGGAACCCGTAGTCGTCGACGTGAGGTCTGGGCGCCCGTCCCCTCGAGAGCGCCACACCGCCGGTCATCATGTCCTTGGCGTATGCCCAGAGCCTGTAGTGTTGGAGCTTGCGCGTCCTTCCCAGGTAGATGTCTGAGCGTGATAGTGAATCGAACGCCGCGGCCAGCTCTTCCGGCGTCCTGAACTCCCGCGCGATTCCCTCCTCGACCCACTTCTCCAGTTCGTCCGGGGTGAGGTCGACGTCCATGGTCGCTTCGCGTGCCGCCTTCACGGTGCCGGAACCGAACATCGCCCTGAGGGACGTCGCGAGCTCCTTCTCCTGGTTCCTCTTCCCGAGGGCTCCAGTATCCCTCGTCGACACGCTCGACCTGCCTTCGACGAGCATCTGAAGGTCGTTCACCGCCGCCCTCAGGTCGCCGCCCGCATTCTGCGCGACGGAGTCGATGGCGGCCTCGTCAACCGAGACTCCTTCCTTCTGGCAGACCTTCTTGAGCAGCATCGTGACCGACCTTCGGTCTAGCCTGTAGAAGGTCGCCTTGTCAGCCAGGGTCTTGAGGGCAGAGGCTTTCCGGGTCAGCTCATAGAAATCGTTCACGATGAGGATGATTGGCTGGCCAGATTCCTTGATTGTCTCGACTATGGCCTTCGCGCCACCGAAATCCTCTCTTCCGAATAGGTTGTCCGCCTCGTCGAGGATTATCAGCTTGCGCTTCCCCTTGGACGAAGAGAGGAACTCGCCAGTCGGCGAGAAGGTCTGGGATATCGCACCCATCATGGCCACCCGCCTAATCGAATCGGCATTCCTGTGGTCGCTGGCGTTCATCTCCACGACGTCCCAGCCGAGGTCCCTTGCGAGTGCGAGCGATGCGCTGGTCTTGCCAGTCCCGGGCTCGCCTCTCAGCACGATGGCCTTGTATCGGGGTGCTCCGGACGCCCACGAGTCGGCCCATCGCCTGAGGGTCCGGATCGCCTGGTCGTTGCCGACGATGTCGGCCAGCGACTTCGGCCTATGCTTCTCAGTCCACTCTTCCTGCATCCGAATTGGACAGAGCGGCTGCCGTATTATAGATTAGCCCGGGGTCCGAGAAATGCTATTGGGCGCCCAATCGAGACAGGGCATTTCGGTTCACAACTCAAAATATAAATTCGGAAATGGTTTCTGCGTCACTTGTCTATGTCCCACCTATACATCACTCGAAATGACGAAGGAGCTCGTGTGACTCGGGGAGACGGACTCCGCGTCTCGCCCAGCGATCTCCGAGAGGTGGTCTTCCTCCTCGGCTGCCACCCCATCCATGCCAGGCAGCGGGTGCTTCGAGTACTGCTCCTTCCTGTCATCGATGTCCATTGTGAGGTATATCGCGGTCACCTCGATGCTGGAATGGCCCAGGTTCTGTTGGAGCGTCCTTAGGTCGATGCCAGACTTCAGCGCGTGCACTGCGTGCGTATGCCTGAGCACGTGTGGATGACGCTTGTCCTTGTCAATGCCGACCTCTGTGGCGTAGTTGAACACGAGCCGCTCCACCTGCCGCCTGGACAGCGGGCCACGCTTGTTCGACACGAACAGCGGATCCTTGCGGATCTTCCTCGTGCCGATGTAATCCCTCAGCATCGCCTTAGTCCAAGAGTTCACAATCGGGACCTTGCGGCCCTCCTTGTGCCACTTCGCTTGCTGTATCGATATCTCGCCTACCTCGAGGTCCACGTCACCGATTGTCAAGGCCGCGAGTTCTCCAACTCTCATCCCCGTCTCGTATAGAAGTTTCATGATGAGGCGGTCCCTCATCCGTCTCGGCGCCTCGAGCAGGGCCTTTAGCTCGCCCTGCTTGAGATACTTCCGCATGTTAGGTTCCCATCCCTCAATCGCGGACGATTGTCGGACAAAGCATCGATTTATGCCTATTTAAAAATGTCGCATTTCCACTGGAACTCGCCCTCAGACCCTCGACCCCCCCATCGACCCCTCGTAAAAGCGGCGACTTATACCCTATTTGTTGCCGTTCTGCCTTACGTCGTCAGATTAGCGCGTAAGCCCAGAAGATTTCCTGAGCGCCACAATGATAAAACGTATCACGGGCACAAGAAAAACCGCAGAAACGGGTAGACCCTCTGCCAAAATAACAGGATCTAGAAGCAGATTCCACCCCTTGCCCCCTACGGGGGCAAGCAACAACGGTGCATTATATCTCCCTCACCTCATTTCCAATGCGGAGACACGAGTACATTCATTTCTCGCGCCGTCACCTATATTCTCGTCGGACAACGGCAGACGACCGTGGCTAATGATATCAATTGACATGCATTGCGCCGAGTAGAGCCATGAACAGTGCTCACACGTGCCAATGACTACTTCGGGACTTGTGCGGTCCACGCCCAAGGCTAAGTCAAGTCAATAGATGAGGGAATTGAAGCGAGGACGCGCCTCTAGCACCCACTTCAACGCTATAGCCAGACATGCCAATTTCGCGTTTGAGCGCTCGGAGATCGCACATTGGAGCCCATGGGACGGCAATCAGATACCAAACCAATTGACACACCCTTGGTGCACGGCATACGCAATGGTCCCACATACACATATTGAACCTCTGCGCGCGGCGACAGCGATTGTTCATTGTCTGAGCTATACTCCACAGGAAATGGAGGTCGTTTTGTGCAAAATATCCACCGTTCTGAGAAGCCCGAGCACCACGGATTCTGCATCTCTAGAGGCTCTCAAATCAGAGGACTTAACGATGTCGGAATGACGAGGTGGCGTGCAGAACCATCGGTCAGAATCCCTGCTCTGGATTCTCAGGCGGATGGAACAGAGCATCCAATGGGAGAGCCGGGGACACAGCCAGGGTACCCTTTCTGAGTCCGAATCTTGAACGAAATTTCAGGACGATATCGATTCGGTCCTCGATACGATGCTGTGGCGCAACTATATCCTAGAAGCACCATGCGGAAGACGAGGGGACACCGTTGACCAGGACCAGCATCAAGGACCTGATCGAAGGAAGCAAGGGAATGCAGAGGACCGCGTTCGATGTGCTTTCCGAGCAGGTGAAATACCATTCAGTAGCGGCCAGGGAGAAAGAAGAGACAAGGAAGTGCGCGGACGCTGTCGAGAGGCAGTTCAAGGAACGCGGATACAAGGTCACGAGATACGCAATCTCTGACGCCCCCGTTCTGTTGGCCGAGAAGAACGTCGGCGCACCGAAGACGCTCATGTTCTATCATCACTACGACGTGCAGCCAGAAGGGGAGATTGGCCTCTGGAAGTCGTCCCCGTGGGTGCTGACCGAAAGGGACGGACGCGCCTACGGGAGAGGGACCATCGACGACAAGGGACCCTTGGTCGTGAGCATGATGGGAATCGACCTCGCCGAGAAGGTCCTCGGAAGGCTGCCGGTGAACGTGAAATTCATTGTCGAGGGAGAGGAGGAGACTGGTCCGATCTCCCTACCGTGGTTCGCGAAGACTTACCCCGACCTGATCAAAGCGGACGGGTGCATATGGGAGGGCGCCTCGGCGATTCCGGGGAGCTCCTCCGAGGTCATCGCCGGGATGAAGGGGGATGCCTACTTCGAGCTTCACGTCGGCGGACCGCCGCGGTTCCCAAGGACGGACGTTCACTCTGGAGAGGGCGGCCTGGTGCCCAACGCCGCGTGGCGGCTGGTCTGGGCCCTCAACTCGATCAAGGACGACAGGGGCAACGTCCTCATCAAGGGGTTCAACGAGCTCGCCGGAGTGCCCGCCCGTGAGGATGTCGAGGTGCTCAGCAGGTACAAGAGGGATGTCAGGACTCTCTACAAGGAAGACTACGGACTCGAGCACTTCGCGGCGAGCGGCTCCAACCTCGAGATGCTGACTGCGCTCTACCTGAGACCGGTCGTCTCCATATCCGGGCTAACGAGCGGCTACCAGGGTCCCGAGGATGCGACGATCGTGCCGGCCCAGGCCCATGCCAAGCTAGACATCCGGCTAGTGCCAGGGCAGACCATGGACAAGGTGGACGAGCTCCTCAGGGGGCACCTCGCCGAGAAGGGGTTCTCCGATGTGCAGGTGACGTTCAGGGGCGGGTACGACCCGGCCAAGACCCCCACCACCGACCCTTTCATCAGGCTGATGCATGAGGTGTCGTCAGAGTTCGTCGCGCCGGCCAACGCGGACATTGTCCCGATGACAGGCTCTTCGGGGCCGGTCGCGTTCTTCACCCCGCACACCCCGATATGCATGACCGGGAGCCTGGCCGACGTCGAGGGGACCAACATCCACGCGCCGGACGAGAACATGCCCATGAAGAGCCTGATCCACGGCATCGCCTTCACTGCTGCGGTGGCAGAGAGGATGGCCGAGGCGCGCAAGGCCTGAACGACGGGCGGAGGCGTCGGGGGCGGCTTCGGGGAACTTCACGGCGCCGCCAATGCTATGAACACTATGGGCAGCATCACGACCAGCACGATGTAGGTGACCGAATAGCACACCAGGAAGTCCGAGAACATGGTCCTCGGGGGCTGGGGCTCAGGCTCCATCTGCATCTTGACGAGGAACCCGCGCCCTCTCTTGGTTCGAAGGACCAGCCAAACTGCGACGATGGTCAGGAAGTTGAGGAGCGACAGGAGCGCGAACCTCTCGAGCCTGGGCTTGAAGGGCCTGAAGACGACGAAGGCCATGAGCACAGATGCCACGAGGGAAGCCACGACGGAGAACACGATTGTCACCAGCAGGGTGTTCTCCAGTGTGTATGCGAGGGTCGACGCCCCGACCGGCGTCTCTGGGTCCATCCACAGGTCCTCCTGGAGGGACGACGACTCGACGTCGACCCAGATCCTGGTGTACTCGTAGTCCGGAAGCTCATCTCCCTTGTACTGGTCGTAGTAGAAGGACTCCATCCCGGGAGGCAGAGTGATCGAACCGTGGGTCATGTAGTCCACTTCGACATCGTATCCTCTCGGGTCATCCGGTTTGTAGTATCCGAATACCTCCACCAGCATTGGCACGTGGAGGTCGCCGTACGCGCTAGTCAGCTTCATCGGGTAGTACAGGCGCTCGCTCGGGAACTCCATGCTGATGCCGAGGCTGTAGTATGTCTCGCCGTCATTCGCCGCCATTCCAGTGGCGGAGCTCACGAAGGACCAGGTGTCATCGATCCAAGACACCACGAAGCTGTAGTCCTCGCCCACATAGTCGTCCACGAGTGCCTCCTCGGTCGACGAGAGCGAGACGCCCTTCGAGTCCAGGTAGTCCGACAGCGATGACATGTCCTCGGTGCTGACCAGTTCCGCCACCACCCCGTCTGATTCGACTGTCTCCGATATCAGCAGTCCGGTCTCATCCTGCGCCAGGCGGCTGTCCTGCAACATGAGCGCGGCGGGGCTGATATCCCGGGTGAGCAGGGCGAGGGACAGAGGTATGGTGTAGACCTGGCTCATCATCACCGCCATCTGGCCTGTCGACAGGTCGTTGGCCGCCATCCTGCTGAGCTCGTACATCTCGTAGCTCGCGAATGGCTTGAGGGACGAGATCAGGCCGATGTCCACATCCTCCGGTGCTGCGGGGACGGGGAACATCCAGGCCGCCATCTCGCCGGACAAGAGGTCCGACCGGGAGACGCTGACAGAGATGGCGAGCATCTCCGTGCCGCTCTTGTAGGAGATCACGCCGAGCTGTGCGTTCTCGGACATCAGCAGCGCTTCACCCGTGGACGGGTAGACGTGGGCCATCCCGTCGGCCGACGCGAAGGAGCCGGCTAAGGGCAACAGGATCATGCAAGTCACGGTCAAGAGGGGGAACGCCCGCAATCGCCTCATCGAACCACGGCATAACAATCGAGGCTGCGCTATAAAAACAAGGGCGACTCGACCATGAAAGTGGATTTTGAAGGGTTTCAGGGGTTTGAGGCGGCCATTCGGACGAGGCCTGGCTCGTCTACATCATGCCCGGAGGCATGCCGCCCATTCCGCCCATTCCGCCACCGGGTGGTCCCCTGCCCTCGCCCGGCGAGAGCTTCTTGGAGGCGATCACGTCGTCGATCCTCAGGATCATCGACGCGACCTCGGTCGCGGACTGGATCGCCTGGGTCTTGACCCTCAGGGGCTCGATGACCTTGGCGGCCATCATGTCCGAGACGCGGTTCTCCAGGACGTTTACCCCGGAGTTCTTCCCCGCCTTCTTGGAGTGGGCGTTCTTGAGCTCGATGAGGACATCGATCGAATCCATGCCCGCGTTCTCGGCTAGGGTCCACGGGATGATCTCCAGCGCCTCGGCGAAGGCCTCGATGGCCAGCTGCTCCCTGCCGCCGACGCTCTGTCCGTAGTCCTTGAGCCTCAGTGACATCTCGATCTCTGGGGAGCCGCCTCCGGCGACCGCGACCTCGTCCTCGACTGCCACGCCTACGACCTTGAGGGCGTCGTGCAGGGCCCGCTCGACCTCGTCGACCACGTGCTCTGTGCCGCCCCTGATCAGGATGCTGACGGCCTTCGGGTTCTTGCAGCCCGTGACGAACGTCATGTCGGAATCGGAGATCTTCCTCTCCTCGACCGCCTCTGCCGCGCCCAGCTCGGACGCCTTGAGGTCGTCGAGGTTCGTGACGATCTTGCCGCCCGTGGCCTTGGCGAGCTTCTCCATATCGGAGCGCTTGACCCTGCGGACGGAGTAGATGCCCTCCTTGGCGAGGTAGTGCTGCGCGAGGTCGTCTATGCCCTTCTCGCAGACGAGCACGTTGGCCCCGGACTTCTTGACCTTCTCGACCATTTCCTTCAGGGTCGACTCCTCCTCATCGAGGAACTTCTGCATCTGCATCGGGTCGCGGATCTGGATCTTCGCCTCGACCTCGGTCTTCTTGATCTCGAGGGCGCGGTCGACCAGCGCGATCTTCGCGTTCTTCACGGAGGTCGGCATCCTCGGGTGCACGCGCTCCTTGTCAAGGACTATGCCCTTGATGAGGTTCGTGTCGCCGACGGCGCCGCCGTGCTTCTTCTCGACCTGGATGTTGTCCACATCGACGCGGTACTTGCCGTCGACCTTCTCGGCCACGAGCGTGACCGCATCAACGGCTATGTCGGAGAGGGCGTCCCTCTCGCCGCCGACGCTCTTGCCGGTCATGGCCGTCATGGCCACGAGCTTGAGGGTCTTGCGGTCCGTCGGGGAGACGCTGAAGCCGATGTCCTTGAGGATCTTGATGGCCTCCTGGGACGCCAGCCTGAAGCCGTTCGATATGACTGTCGGGTGGACGTTCTGCTCGATGAGCGCCTCGGACTTCTTCAGGAGCTCGCCCGCGATGACGACCGACGAGGTCGTGCCGTCGCCGCACTGCTGGTCCTGGGTCTTCGATATCTCGACGATCATCTTCGCGGCCGGGTGCTCTATGTCGAGTTCCTTCAGGATGGTCGCGCCGTCGTTGGTGATTACGATGTCGCCCATGCTGTCGACGAGCATCTTGTCCATGCCCTTCGGGCCGAGCGTGCTGCGCACGGCGTCGGCGACGGCCTTGGCCGCCATGATGTTGTTGCTCTGGGCGGTCTTGCCCTTGGTCGATTCAGTTCCTTCCTTCAGTACAATAACCGGTTGATTGCCCATCATGCGATAGTGCCTCCGGGATTTCGAATATGATAGAGCTTCTATATAAGACTTGTGCGAGTTCACAACGGCCGGGCGTACGCATGACCGACCCATGTCCAGATGTGACCGGCCGGGGACGCGGTGGGCGGCATGCCTAGAACGCGTCGACCAGGGTCATCCCGCAGGACTCGCACTCCCTCCGGAGCAGCGAACGGATGGCCCTCGTCCGCTCGACCGAGGGGGCCCGGACCGGCCCGAGCTCGGTGCCCTCCAGGGCCTTGGCGAGCCGGGAGTGGGCGATAGGCTTGGGGTTGTACATGTCCCACATGACACGCCTCACCCCAGCATCCTTGGCGCGACGGATGGACCCGGCCAACATCGCTTCGGAGTCCGAGACCCCAGGGATGACCGGGGCGATCATGAGGTAGCAGTCGACGCCGGCGGACGCCAGTCCGGCGAGGGCCTCGAACCGCCTGCCTGGAGTCGGGGCACCAGGCTCGATGACGGACGCGACCTTCTCATCGACGCAGGAGACCGTGACCCCGACCTCCGCGCCGGGCATGGTTCCGAGCAGGTCCAGGTCGCGCAGGACCATATCGGATTTCGTCAGCACGCTGACCCTTCCCTCAAAGCGCCTGAGCATGGCCAGGCAGGCCCTCGAGAGCTCGTACTCCCTCTCCGCCGGCTGGTACGGGTCGGTCACGGTGCCGAGCCCGTACACGCCGTCCACACGCTTCTCCAGCTCCCCCTTCAGCCTCGAGGCGATGTTCGCCCTGACCTCGACCGAGTCGCCCCAGGGCCTCCCCGCCTCGAATCTCGTGACGTCCTGGGCGTAGCAGTAGGCGCAGCGGTGCTCGCAGCCCCTGTACGGGTTCAGGGCCCAGTCGAGCCCTGGAAGCCTGGAGGGCGTGAGGGCGCTCCTGCATTCGACCACCTTGCGGGCCATCCGCTCAGCCCCACGATTCGTCTATCCTGCGCTGGTACAGGGCATCCTTCAGTATGGCGCTGTTCTTGACCCACCTGGAGACCGGGATGTCCATCACCGTGGACACATGTGCCAGCGCCTCCCTCAGCGACCTGTACCTCCTCGGCTCGGTCCTCAGGGCGGCCCTGACGTTCTCCCTCACGTTCCAGACGCCCACCGGGAGGATGTAACCCGGGTGCGACTCGCGGAGGATGGAGACCCCTGCCTGCCTGCGCTCCCTTTGGAGGAGCTCGTTCACGGCCAGGCGGGCGGCGTAGTAACAGCCCCCGATGCTCGCGTACTCCTTCCTCCCGTCGAAGAACTCGTGGTCGCCCATGATGGCGATCCTGTCCCCGTACGGATTCCATGCTGTCTTGGGGTACCACGCCTCGATGAGCTCGTACCTCCACGAGGAAGGCATCATCAGGATGGCCCACCGGTTGTCGAGGCTGGTGGTCTCGTAGACCCTGTACTCGTTGATGAGAGGATAGGTCTTGGTGGTCTCGAGCATGTGCAGGCCGAGCTGCGAGTCGACCGCCGTGATACTCCATCTGGTCGGGACGAACCGTCGTCTCTTCCGGACGCCGAACGCCCCGACGCTGAAGGCCCGCTGGATGTTCGAGAGCATGGTCCCGTCGCCGTAGAGGGAGACTATAGCCTCCTTGGCCAGGAGGTCCGTGTCGTAGAACGCCTTCTCCATCCTCGTGTCGAGCCTGAAGTTGGAGACGTCGAACCTCTCGATCGGGGCCGAGGGCCCGAACGGCTGGACCTCGTCGCTGAGGGTCAGCCTCCCCTGCGGCTTCTTCGTGAAGAGGGCGGCGACCTCCGGCGGCTTGCTCGCCATGGCCAGCTCCCTCGTCCTGGTGACCACCCGGCTCGGGTTCTCGACATCGCCCACGTCGACGTAGTGCATCCCCCTCACGAGGTTGGACCTGAAATCCACTATGTCCTCTATCTCCAGCCCGACCCATCTCTCCGGGGTGTCCATCAGGGATGTGTCCCCGTGGTAGGGAGGGATCATCGGACCCACCGCCACCTTCGGGTACCCGAACCTGCCGACGAACACGCTGGGCGGAGAGGCCCCGTCCAGGTCGAGCCGGTCTATCCTCTTCATCGCCTTGTTGGCCGAGTAGAACCTGGTGACCACACTGCAGCGGTCCTTGCCGCAGAGCATCTTGGTCCCCTTGCAGTAGACACACCTCGAGGACTTCCCCTGGACGTTGTCGAGGGAGAGTATCTCCTCGAACATGGCGGAGTTGTCCGGCATGGTCCGTGAGCGCTCTAGGTTCGAGAGGTCCATCCCGTGTTCACAATCATGTGGACGGTAGATAAGACCCTCGACGGGAGCGACGAAAGTACGACCCTGGCCGACGGGAACGCCTGAGGCCCGCCCCATGCGGGACTCAAAGTAGAAATACGCTGTAATCGTTCATGACAGGGGGGGCAGCTACCAGCACCCTGAAAGGAGGACCTGGGACCTCATGATGGAAGCAGTGATAGCCCTCAGCATACCGCAGCACTGGATGAGCGACATCACCTCGAAGTACCCCGAAGTGAGCGTGAGAGTCATAGAGAGGGTGCCGTTCGCGGAGCACGGGATAAAGGACCTTGTCGAGATCACGGCGCCCCTGGACGACATGGACGACGTCCTGAAGGAGATCAGGTCCAACCCGCTCGTCTCGAAGGTCGACACGACGATCACGGAGAAGGGCAAGGTGATCGGGGCCATCACCACCATCAGATGCGAGATATGCAGGATAGTCACCGACGCGGACGTCTTCCTCCTCTCCGCCCAGTCCAAGGGGTCGGGGAAGATCGAGTGGACCCTGATACTGAGCGAGAAGAAGGTCCTCAAGGACATCTTCGACCATCTCAAGAGCAAGAGCGTCGACGCGGAGCTGGTGAAGCTCACCAAGATAGACGACAAGGAGACTCTGACCGAAAGGCAGGACAAGATCACCCAGGTGGCCTTCGAGAGAGGCTACTTCGACTATCCTAAGAGGATAAGCCTGAGGGAGCTGGCGAGGATGTTCGACGTCTCCCCGTCGACCCTCTCGGAGATACTGAGGAAGGGCCAGAGGAAGATAGTGCTGGACTACTTCAAGAAGCAGAGACACGCGATATGACGTGCACGGGCACCTGACTGGACTGTCAACAGATTAATGGTACATGCGGACGGTGGACGCGCGGGGCGATTGAGCAAGGGAAGGGGACACTGATGCCTACTGAGAAGGAAGTCATAGAGGTTCTGAAGCAGATCATAGACCCTCACACGGAGATCAGCGTGTACGACATGGGACTCATCACCGAGCTGGAGGTCACCAAGACCGGCGTGAAGGTCGTCTACAGGCCCACCTCGCCGTTCTGCCCGCTGGGACTGCATCTCGCCCAGAACATGAAGCGCAGGCTGAGCGACATGAAGGGGGTCAAGAAGGTGGACGTGAAGATAACGGGCCACCTACAGGAAGACTCGATAAACAAGGCACTCGCCAAGGATGCCTGATTGCTTCGATGCGGGCTAGGCCCCGTACTTCGGCGCCCGGTCCGCCATCCCCAGGAGGATGGGGAGCAGCTCCATGCCCCTTATGCGGCCCAGGGCGCCGCTCGCCGTCGAGACCTCGTCGAACTCCTTGACTCCGTCGACCCTCGACCCGCCCCCCGATATCGCCACGGGGACCGGGTCCGCGCTGTGGTCCCTGACGGAGACCGGCGTGGAGTGGTCCGCGGTCAGGACGGTGACGACCTCCTCGTGCAGGTCCTTGAGGATGATTCCAAGCATCATGTCTATGTTCTCGACGACCTGGACCTTCGTCCTGAAGTCGCCGTCGTGGCCCGCCACGTCCCCCGCCTTGACGTTGACGAAGACGAAGTCGTGGCTGTCGACCAGCGAGAGGGCGGCGTCCGCCTTGGCCTTGTAGTCGGTGTCCAAGCCGCCCGTGGCGCCCTTGATGTCCGGGACTTCCATCCCGACGAGCCTGCATATCCCCTTGACCAGAGTGACACCTGCCACGCCGGCGCAGCCGATGCCGTACCTCTTTGACAGTGGCTCCAGCTCGCGTATGCTGCCTGCACCCCTGGGAAGCAGGATGTTGGCCGGGTTCTGGCCGGCCTTCGCGCGCTCGACGTTGACCTCGTCCTCCCTGAGCACCTCGTAGGACCGCCTCACGAACTCGTTCAGGATGCGCGCGGTCTTCTCGGCCTCTGGGACGAGGGGCCTCGCCTCGAGGACGCGGCCCTCGGCGTGTGGGTCCGCATCCGACACCCTGTAGTCCAGGCCGGGACCCTTGAAGACCAGGGCCCCCCTGTGCTCCGACCCCTCCTTGAAGACGACGGTCACATCCTCGATCATCATGCCGGAGACGGCCTTCGCCAGCCTGTCGGTCCCGGACTTGATGCGGCCCGCCCGCCTGTCGGTCACCCTAAGGGAGGCGTCGACCGTCGCGAAGTTGCATCTGAAGGCCACGTCCCCCCGCTGGATGTCGATGCCCGCGCCCGCGGCCTCGATGGGGCCGCGGCCCGTGTAGACCTTGTACGGGTCGTAGCCGAACAGGGCGAGGTGGGCCGTGTCGCTCCCCGGGATCACGCCCGGAGCGATGACGTCCATCGTCCCGCTGATCCCGTGCCTCGCGAGGGCGTCCATGGCGGGTTTCCTGGCCGCCTGGAGAGGGGTCTTCATGTCGAACTGCTTCACCGGCCGGTCGGACAGGCCGTCGCAGACGATCATGAGCATCTTCTTAGGCTTCATAATGGGACGGCAGCGGGATGGAACCGGCCGTAGATAATCCTATCACCTTGCAGGGCGCAGCGCTGGCACCAGGGCCAGGAGGAACGAGGCGATGCTCACCGCGGCGCATGCGAACATCAGCCATCCGTAGCCCGACGCGATGTAGACGGGGGTGAACGCGAGGGTGGAGACGGCGTATCCCGTGAACCGTGAGCCGTTGTACACGGAGGAGGCGGTCCCCTTCAGCCCAGGGGCGGACCTCATCAGGACGGTCAGCATCGGCGAGGATATCAGGCTCAATCCGACGCTGCTCATGACGAGGACCGCCAGTATCACCGTGTAGGAATCGGCGAACGGGAGGGCCACAGTCGTCGGGACGACGATGAGATAGCCCGCGATGAGCGGAAGGGTCGGCCCGCGCCGGTCCACCATCCGGCCGGCATACGGGGCCACGAGTATCCCGACCGCGCCCGAGACCGACAGCGCGACGCCCACCTCCGACGGGGTGAACGAGAACTCGCCCGAGGACATGTTGTCGGATGTGAAGGATATAACGCCGATGGAAGCCATGAACGCCAGGAACCCCGCCGCCGAGAGCAGCATGACGTTCCTGTTTGACGCTGCGGCGGAGAGCTGTCCGGCGATCGACCGGATGGAGAGCGTGCCCTTGCGGCCGGTGTCCTTGCCGAAGACCACCCACACAGCGGCCATGACGCCCATGGAGACCAGGCCTATGGCGACGAAGGTCAGCCTCCAGCTCACCTCAGAGAGAAGCCCTCCCACGAGGGGGCCGGCGGAGACCCCGGCGGTTATCATGGCCATGTAGTTGCCCATGGCGACGCCTTCCCTCCCTTTCCCCGCGACATCGAACAGTATCGGTACAAGGACCGGGCTCACGAACGCGTAGCCTATCCCCTGGACCACCCTCGTCGCAAGGAAGAACGCGAAGCTCGGCGACACAGCCGATGCGAACGAAGAGACGGTGTAGACCGCCAGGCCTGCGAGAAGGGTCGCGCGCCGGTCGTAGGCGTCCGAGATCGTCCCGGACAGGAACTGCAGCGCGGCGAACGGGAACATGAAGGCCGGTATGCACAGGAGGACCTCCGCCGTGTCGATCCCCCACTCCGCCTTGAGGGGGGAGAGCATCGCCAGGATCGCGTTGCCAGCCAGCGGGCCGGTGAACGCCGCCACGTACGCCACCAGCTCCCTGGACCTCATCGCTGCCGACCCCACCTGCTATGAATCAAGAGCGCCGAGGGGGAGATTTGAACTCCCGTGGTGACAAGCACCAGTAGCTCTCGAGGCTACCGCCTTAAACCGAGCTTAGCTACCTCGGCAGGTTTCTGGACGCGCTCCTTGCATTACGGCTCAGGTATATGGTGTTTTCAATGCCCCGGCCGAGCCACGGGCCTCAACGGTTAAATCGGAAGACCCACAATGACAGGCGGATGACGCTCAGGGTGAAGGCGACCATCCTACCGACTAGGAAGGAGACGGTCTGCGTCGACCTTGAGGACGGGAGCACGGTCGAGCAGCTCATCAGGGCGCTCTCCTACCTGCCGGACGGGTGGATCGCGCTCAGGGACGGTGTCCCTGTTCCGTTGGACGAGGTGCTGCACGACGGGGAAGAGGTGAGGTTGTTCTCGGTCGTCTCCGGTGGCTGAATGTCGGCAGCCAGTATGGGCCGAGAATTTTATACGCATGACGGAAAACTATTTATCGGGGGGCGTGTTAGTAGTCTTGGAGAAACAGCTCCCCAATTCCACTTTGACATCATCACGCTGACCATGAATATCACTGGGGTCCGATGCACCCGCGCATGCGCGGGCGCGTGCCCCCGTAGCTAGGTGTTTGTCAAGCCCGGCGACCAGGCCTGCCGAAAGAGAAGTAGGCGAGAGCCAGAGGAAGGCCGTGAGGGTCTTGGGACTGTTTCCGAGAAGAGAACACAGTAGGTGAACAGGAATGGAAATAGATCCCAGTACAACGAAGTATCTGATCCAGGCAAGGCTCTCCACCGACGGCATAGTCGAGAAGCCCGACATCGTCGGCGCGATATTCGGCCAGACCGAGGGACTGCTCGGCGACGAGCTGGACCTCAGGGACCTGCAGAAGAGCGGCAGGATAGGCAGGATAGAGGTCGAGGTCGCTTCCCAGAAGGGGAAGTCCGAGGGCGTCGTATACGTCCCGTCGAGCCTCGACCAGGTCGAGACCGCGATCCTCGCCTCCTCGCTCGAGACCATCGACAGGGTAGGGCCGTGCAAGGCCAGGATATCCGTCGAGAAGATCGAGGACGTCAGGGTCGCCAAGAGGAACAAGATCGTCGAGAGGGCCAAGCAGCTCCTGAACGAGCTCATGAAGGCCTCGAAGACGAGCGGCGGCGACCTCACCGACTCCGTGCGCCAGACCTTCCAGATGGAGGAGGTCGTGCACTACGGCAAGGAGAGGCTCCCGGCAGGGCCGAACATCGACGACAGCGACGCGATCATAGTGGTCGAGGGCCGTTCCGACGTCCTCAACCTCCTCAAGTACGGCATCAAGAACGTCATAGCGGTCGAGGGCACCAACGTGCCCCAGTCGATCATCGAGCTGGCCAAGGAGAAGGTCGTCACGGCCTTCGTGGACGGCGACAGGGGCGGCGAGCTCATCCTGAGGGAGCTGCTCCAGGTGGCTGAGATAGACTTCATCGCGCGCGCGCCCGCAGGCCAGGAAGTCGAGGAACTGACCCAGAAGCAGATGGTCAAGTGCCTGAGGAACAAGGTGCCCGGCGACCAGTTCGCAGAAATGCTCAACATCCAGCAACCCCAGGGCCGGAATGGCGCAAAAGAGGGCAGGCCGGACGACAGGCGCGAGAGGGACGACCGCAGGGGCAGGGACGACGAGCGCGAGAGGCACAGGGACCGCGAGCCGCGCGGCGAGCCCCGCGAGCAGAGGGAACAGAGGGAGCCGCGCCCGCAGCCAAGGGCGGAGGAGAGGCCCGGCAAGAGGCTCAACCCCGACCAGCTGAGGGCGAAGGAGGTCCTCGAGGAGCTCAACAACACCTCGAAGGCCAAGCTCATGAACGAGAACGGCAACGTGCTCAAGGAAGTCCACGTCAGCAAGCTCGCCGACACCCTCAAGGAGGGCGCGGAGGGCGTCACGACGGTCGTCCTGGACGGGATCATAACCCAGCGCATACTCGATCTTGCGGTGGAAAAGAATATCAAATCGGTCGTAGGTGTCAAGGTCGGGAACATAGCCAAGCTCCCGACCAACGTTGAGGTCCTCACAAAGGAGCACCTCAACTGAACACCGTGACCTTCATGCAGGATGACAGGGACAGGGCCGAAGGCCAAGCGAAGCTGCTCGAGGACCTCGAGACTACCGAGGACGTGAAGATAGCGGCGGACCCGCTGGAGCGCGTCATCGGCCAGGACGAGGCTGTCAGGCTCGCCAGGATCGCGGCGTCCCAGAGGAGGCACTTCCTCCTCGTCGGACCGCCAGGCACCGGCAAGTCGATGACCGCGCAGGCCCTGGCGCTGCACCTCTCTGCCCCGACCGAGGAGATCAGGGTAGTCCACAACCCGGAGAACCCGGAGAGGCCCATGGTCGAGGTCAAGGTGGCCGACGAGGTCGAGAGGGAGCTCGAGTCCAGGGGCTTCGCCGAGGGGGAGTTCATCGACCCGAAGGAGGCGCCCGTTAACGTCGCCGAGAGGCTCGGCTACAGGTGCGCGAGCTGCGGTTCATACTCCTCGCCCAAGGAGACGTTCTGTCCGAAGTGCTCCAGGGCCAAGATGGCCCAGATGAGAGGGACCCCGAACAACCCGTTCGGGGACCTCCTCGGAGGCCTGGTCGAGGTCACGATGGGCCAGATGGCGGGCAGGGACAGGGTCACGACCACCAGGAAGAGGTTCGGGAAGGAGGAGGTCGTGGTCTTCGAGCGGGCAGGCGAGATGATCAAGGTCCTCGACCAGCAGGCCCTCGAGAAGAGGAGGGAGCTCGAGAAGGAGAGCCCCAGGAAGGTCATAGTCCCCATCAGGCGCAACCCGTTCGTTCTCGCGACGGGCGCGAGCGAGACGGAGCTTCTGGGGGACGTGCGCCATGACCCGTACGGAGGTCACCCGCAGCTGGGGACGCAGCCCTACGACAGGGTAGTCGCGGGGGCCGTGCACAGCGCCCACCAGGGGGTGCTCTTCGTCGACGAGCTGCCCCACCTGGGCCATCTCCAGAGGTTCATACTCACCGCGATGCAGGAGAAGCGGTTCCCCATAGCCGGGAGGAACCCGCAGAGCGCCGGCGCGAGCGTCAGGGTGGACAGCGTCCCCTGCGACTTCATCTTCGTCGGCGCGTGCAACATCCAGGACCTGCCTCACATACTCTCCCCTCTTAGGTCAAGGATCAACGGCAGCGGCTACGAGATACTCCTCGAGACGACCATGCCCGACACAGAGGCGAACAGGGCGAAGCTGGCCCAGTTCGTCGCCCAGGAGATCGTGATGGACACGAGGATACCCCACGCCACCATGGACGCCGTCAAGCTAGTCGTCGACGAGGCCAGGAAGAGGGCGAAGGTCAACGACAACAAGGACAAGGCCCTCACCCTCAGGCTCAGGGAGCTCGGGGGGCTCGTCAGGGCGGCCGGGGACGTGGCGGTGTCGGAGCAGGCGCACTACATCGAGGGTAGGCACATCACGGAGGCCATGAAGCGCGCCCGGCCGGTCGAGGACCAGATCCGAGAACGGTACGGCAGCTACATGGGCGGCGTCTCGAAGGACATAAGCGGCGCCGAGAGGGAGTCGTCACCCTACACCTACTGGAACCAGCACGTCCACGACGACAAGCGTGGGTACGGGTGAGCCTCAGCTCGTCAGCACCTTCATCATCTTGTGTGCATCCTCGCCGTTGCTGTAGAAGTTCTTGATCTCGCCGCACATGGAGAAACCCTCGCGCTGGTAGAACGCGATGGCCGCGGCGTTGCCCTTCCTGACCTCGAGGGTGACTGTGTCGATGCCCCGGGCCAGGCACCTGGAGTAGGTCTCCGCCATGAGCCCGCGCCCGATCGACCTCTGCCTGAACTCGGGGAGGACACCCAGCATCAGGATGCGGGCTGTCGTGACGGATGTGACTACGGTCGCCGAGAACGCTATGACCCGCCCCGCCTCCTCGACGACGAGGAACCCTTCTGGCCAGATGTTGTGCACTGTGAGATACAGCGAGGGGGGATAGGTCTCCCCGAGCGAGCGCGTGACGACCTCGACGACACCCTTGACGTCGTCAGGCGAGAACTCCCTGGTCCGCAGCATGCGTGGAGGCAATCCCTCAGGCGGGTGATTAACGTTTTGCGGAGGGCCATCAGGGCGGGCGCGGCAACGAGGGCGGCGACAAGCATCGCGTCGGCTACGAGGTCGCGGTCCGCCGCCTCGCCAGGGTCGTTCGGACCGGGCTCGCCGAAGGTCACGAGGACGGTGTCCTCGGCGGAGTTCCCCCATGCATCCGTCGTCCTGAGGACGACAGCGACGCTCGAAGGATAGGTCCGGACGACGTCGAACGAGACCCCGCGGCCGTCGACCGAGCCGTCGCCCCCCAAGTCCCACTCGTACGACGCGATCGCCCTGTCGTCGACACTGCCGGATGCGGAGAGGTTGACCACGTCATATGGCTCGGCGGAGACATCCGGGCCGGCCATCGCCGTTGGCGGGGACGAGTCCGGGGTCCAGTCGACAGAGAACACCTCCGAGAAATAGGATGCCACCTCTGAGGAGGACACGACGGCAGCGAGCTCGCGGTTCCTCGCATAGGACGCGCTCACCCAATTGTTGCTGGAGACGACCGTCGTCATGCCGTCTAGGACCAGCCCCTTGTTGTGAACTGCCGACAGAGGGGAACCGTCCATCATGAGCCTCGCGTCCGCGCCAGCGTCCTGCAGCGAGGCTGCGCATGCGGAGTTCCGTTCCAGGTTGAACCATGAGGAGTCCAGGATCACCGAAGCGGTCCCGCCAGCGAGGATGACCTCGCCTATCGCCGAGACGATCGGGCTCGCCGACTCCGTCGCGGTCCATCTCGACTCCCATTGCGAGTCTGCCTGGAACTGCTCCGCCAGTAGAGAGGAGCTGGCGCCGATGAGCCCGCATATGTACGGCTCGGTGGGTGAGCAGTCGGGCGAGACCTGAAGGCTGACCCGCGCGTCCTCCGCGGACACGAACGGGAGCGGGAAGAAGATCGTCCTCGCGGGGCGGTCGTCCAGAGGAAGGACCGCCGTCGGGTCGTTCCTCGGGTCCGAATCCCAGTCGAGCACGTCCCTGCGATCGCGTCTTGCGTCTTCGTCGAACACGCCCGCGACATAGGAGGACAGGAACGAGCTGGTGAAGGCGACGCCCCATCCCCTGTTGCCGGACACCGTGTCCACGGGCAGGCCGGCCCGGACGAAGTTCTCGGACATCACGACCGTCCGGACTGTGTCGATTACCATGTACTTAGGGTGCAGGGCCAGGACATGCCTCACCGACCCTTCCTGGACCGTGGTGAATTCCAGGACATCCGCTCCATTCACCTCGAGCACGGAGAGGAACGCGATCCCATCCTCGGACATTCCGCCGGCGGGGGACCCGTCCACGAGCACGCTCACGGAGACCCCGCGACCCAATGCCGACACCAGCGCCTCGCAGACCTCGGGCGACGAGAGCTCGTAGGCGCACAAGCGGATGCTGTCCCGTGCCCTGTCGATCTCTCCCAGGACGCACTCGAGGGAGCACTCGGGACTTACGAAGGCAGTGATCTGGCCGGCAGGGACGAGGGCGGATACGGGGCCCCATGACGTGTAACCGTACCTGTGCTCGCGGAAGTGGAACCAGTCCGTGGCCGAGTCCATGTCGACTGGACCTGTCGCGCTCCTGACCCTCTTGAGTACCTCGCCGGACCTGGGCGTCGGAAGGGCATCGCCCATCCAACCCGCCTCGGGAGGGACCGAATCACCGTAGACCACGACGTCGGATGGCAGGCCGCTCGGAGACAGGACGGTGACGGTGTCCCCATCGTCCGCGAGCCTGAAGGTGCCCGAACAGGAGAAGAGGCCGGCGCCGAGCGACCCGTCGAGGCCGACATCCGGAGGGCCTCCGTACGCCGAGGTGTACGACACCGGGTCCCACGACATCACCAGGCGCTCGCCCGTCACGAGGACGGCCCCCCCGGCGAACGTCACCACCCCCTCGCCGTCCGTGACGGACCATCCGTCGAGGGGGACCTGGAGGCCCGTGCAGGTTAGGACGAGGTACTCCGCCCCGTCCGGTGCGCTCGCGTAGAACTCCTCGACCAATAGGCTCTGGGGCTGAGAGACCGATTCGCATGCACCGTGATGCGGACCGACGGGCCCGAAAAGGAAGAGCAAGGCCGTTGACACCACTACGAGCACGCCGGTCCGCATCGTCCGGCGCAGGATTGGGCGAGGTCAAAGAACGACCTGCTACACGTAGGCTTCGACCTGGGACACGGCATGGGCTGGCTATGCCGGGTCATGGGGCGAGCACATAGAACAGGTCCTCTATCCCGTCATCGTAGAGATCGTCGAGGCGCGCCAAGAGCCTGAACCCCACACGCTCGTACAGCCTGCGGGCGTCCGGACGGTCCACCTGGGTCGTGAGGACGACCCGTCTCAGCCTGAAGCCGTTCGCGGAGTAGAACCCCCTCATGTCCTCGATGGCCGCCCTGAGGAGGCGCTCGCCGAGGCCGATGTGCCTGGAGTCCTCCTCCACCCACAGGTTGTCGACCCAGCCGAGGCCGCAGTGCCTCTCCCCCTCGATCCTCCAGAAGCACGCGCCCTTGGGCACCCCGTCGACCTTCGCGACCAGGATTCGATGCGAGGAGAGGTAACAGCCGACGAACCACGCGGCCTCGTCCTCCGTCTGCTTGAGGTCGTGATGCATGTACATGCGGACCAGCGCCGGGACATCGTCGTCCGTCGCCCTTGACACATCTAGACTCACGGGTCGCCCACCGGGGAGAACATCACGTAGGGGATGGATAATGGTATCCGGCCATTGGACGCCTCACTTCTTCAGCCCTGAGACGAGGTCCATGAGGACCGTGCGCCTGTCCTTGGCCTTCACGACGCCGCTCGCCAGGAGCACCCCGTCCGCCCCCAGCTCGACGGCGGTCGCGACATCGCGGCCGTTCTTGACGCCCGCGCCGCAGAGCACGCCGACGCCCTTCCCGACCGCCTGGATGGCTGTAACGGTCCCGCTCACTATCTCGGGGTTGGCGCTCGTGACCGAGATGTCCCCTCCTATCAGCTCGGGAGGTTCGACGGCGACGAAGTCAGGCCCCATCGCGGCGCACGCCTTGCTCACGCCGATGTTGTTCGTGCACACTATGGTGGCGAGGCCGTTCCTCCTGCAACGCTCTATGAGCTCGTGTATCTCCGCTGCCAGCGACCCCGGACGACCTGACGTTCTCGACGACCGCGTGGCCCGTGGCGCTCCCCGCCGGGGCATCGTCGACATGCTGGGAGAACACCGGGATGGATACGCTGGACGCGACGAGGGCGAGATCCGCCACGGGAGGCGCCACGACGATGGACGCCCCCGTCTCGGAGGCGACCTGCTCGCACAGCTTGGCGAGGGCGAGGGCGTTCGGGCCGCTCGCCTCAGGATAGGTCTTGAAGTTCACTACTATGACCGGGGTCCTAAGGGTCAAGGGCAAGGCCTCGCTACAGCGGCTGCATCCTCGGCTCGAGCTTCTTGAGTATGTCGGGCCGGGTTGTGTACTCGAGGTCGTCGGGCGAAACGATGCCTGGCATGAACGGCCCGTGGCCGCGCATGTAGATGGAGACCTCCATCGCCTTGTGCCTGACGATGTCCCACTCCGCGCCGGAGAAGTAGTCGACGGGCTCGTGCTCCCCTGGCTTCGACCCTGGCATCTCGGTGCCCTGTATCCTGCCGTTGTTGATCTGTATCCCGAGGGCGCAGACCCTCGGCGGGCCGTCGTGGTAGGAGGGGTCCGACTGGTCGACCCCGCAGGGGTACAATGCGCCGTAGTGCGACCCGCGCATCCAGCCAGCGACCAGCTGTGGGAACGCGAAGGGCTGGAGGACCTCTCCGACCGCGGGCAGTCCGGACTGGCACCTTACCAGCATCACGGGATCGTCCTTGCCCACGTACTTCCCGGCAAGCATGTTGAGCTTCTCGGTGGAGACCACGGCCGCGATGCCGACCTGCCTGTGCAGGACGCGCTTCACGGCGTACCTGGTGGTGTCCCCAAGGAGGGCCAGGATGTCGTACAGTTCGGCGGGCGAGCTCATGAGTACCTTCTTGTGGTCGACGACATCGACGACCTCGACGTCGTACCCGAGGTGTGCCCTGGGGTCTATGACCAGGCCAGTGGTGGTGAACGGGTCCATGAACACCTTGGCGATCGGGAGCGAGTAGGCGGCCGGTCCGCACTTGTCGGCCATGAAGACCAGCATCGGCTCGGTCGGGCGCTCCTCGAACTCCATCTCGGCGGCGCCCGGACCCTGGCCCCTGACATTCCCGGAGAAGGCGTCAGAGAGCAGGTCCTGGCCGGCGGCGTAGAGGTGCATCTTCTTGGCCTCGTTGGCCGCCGTCATGAAGGCGTTCCATGCGAGCCCGTGGACCTCCTTGTGGTTCTCGCCGTTCCTGTGGGTCATCAGGAGCTGCATGTCATCGCCGCACCTGGTGACATAGTAGTCCACGAGCAGGCCGTCCCTCACGGCCTTGCCCAGGATCTCGGAGGCTACCTCCATCATCCTCGGATGAGGCTTGGAGTGGCCCGCAATCGACCCTACGTCTGCCTTTATCAGGGATACTGTGATCTTCTCAGCCATTGCACTCTTCCCCCGTTTCAGAAATGTGCAGTTGCACAGATTCGGCGGATAACACGCTAGGCATATATTAACAGTTTCCGGACGAAGGGAGAGTGCTCCCGTGCCTCCAGTCACAGCGAACTGACGATAACCCGACGACAGGAATTAAGTATGGACGGGCCGATGCGGTCACTGGTCTGTGCTCCCGGCCCGTCGAGGGCCCAAGGTGCACGGATTCCTCTGGGGGAACTCGACGGTGCAGGACAACCGGCTCGCGGCCATCCTCGAGGGCGAGAAGACCGCCCTCGTGAAGGACTGGGCGAACGCCCTGCAGGGGGCGGGACCTGGATACGCATCCAGGTCGGTCGACGAGCTCATTCCCGCCGTGGCCGAGATGGTCGAGGGGATCATCCTGGCGGCCAAGACCGGGAACTACGCCAGGCTATTCGATCACGTCTCCGCATCGGCGTCGAAGCGCGCGAGGATGGGGTTCTCCCTCGGCGAGATGCAGCGCGTCATAATGATCGGCACGGCCCTGGTTATGGGGATCATCAAGAAGCATTCCACCACGCTGACCCAGGGCGAGTGCCTCGACACAGTGAACAAGGTCCTCGAGATCATGAACTGGGCGACCATAACCCTAGGGGACCAGTACTCCCACGCGATGGAGAAGGAGTTCTCCGCGACCGTCCTCCTCGCCATGACGGCCGCGCAGAGCGAGATCGACGAGAGGGAGGTCGTCAGGCGTTCCCTCCTGGAGTGTTGCAGGCTCCTGGGCTACGAGCGCGGCGCAGTGGTGATGAA
>JALOTO010000150.1 GCA_025457845.1 Thermoplasmata archaeon
CATCGCGCGGAAGGAGGCCGAGAGGCGCGAGAGGAAGGCCCTCAAGCCGACCAAGAGGTTCTGGTTCGAGAAGTTCAGGTGGTTCATATCCAGCGAGGGCGCTGTGGTGCTCGGCGGCAAGGACGCCAAGAGCAACGACACCCTCGTCAAGAAGCACCTCGAGGCGGGGGACAGGTACGCCCACGCAGACATGCACGGCGCCCCCAGCGTCGTCGTAAAGATGCGCGAGGGCGTCACCGAGGCCACCCTCCACGAGGCCTGCGAGTTCGCGGTCGCGACATCGAAGGCGTGGAACGCCAAGATCGGCTCCGCGAGCGGGTACTGGGTCCTGCCAGAACAGGTGAGCAAGACCCCGCAGAGCGGCGAGTACCTCGCGAAGGGCGCCTTCGTCATAAGGGGGAAGAGGAACTACTCCGACAAGCTCGGCATCCGGCTGGCCCTGGGCGAGGTCGAGCACGAGGGAGAGAGGAAGGTCATGTGCGGGCCCGAGTCGGCCGTGAAGGCGAGGTCGAAGAGGTACGTCGTCATGAGGCCCGGCAACTGGGACAAGGACGCCGTCGCGAAGCTGCTGGCCGACGAGCTGCAGGTGCCGATCGAGGAGGTCCAGAGCGTCATGCCGCCGGGCGACGTGGACATAGTGGAGAGGGCGGGCCTGGAGCTGAAGGGCCTCAGCCCTTGACGAGCGACCTCAGGGCCTTGAGCTCCTTCCTGTACCTCTTCTCCCCCTCGGGCGTCTCGAGGACCATCGGGATGCCGTCCCACCTGTCGTCGCTCATGAAGTGCGCGAAGCACTCGAGCCCGAGGAAGCCCTCGCCTATCTGCGCGTGCCTGTCCAGGTGTGAGCCCTGCTTGCCCTTGGAGTCGTTCAGGTGCATCGCCCTCATCATGTCCTTCCCGAGGACGTCCTCGAACAGCTGGAAGGTCTTCTCGTAGCCCTTCCTCGACTTCACATCGTACCCCGCCGCGTAGGCGTGGCACGTGTCGAAGCAGACGCCCGCGCCCCTCTGGTCGTCCAGCATGTCGATGATCTTCGCGAGCTGCTCAAACGAGTGGCCGAGCACCGTGCCCTGGCCGGCCGTGATCTCCAGCGCGAAGCAGACGGCGCCGGACCCGGCCTCCTTCCTCACCCAGTTCAGCGAGTCGGCTATGCGCCTCAGCCCCGCCTGCTCCCCCGCGCCCATGTGCGCCCCCGGGTGGAAGATCAGGTTCCTGACGCCGAGCGCCTCCGCCCTCACGACCTCCTCGAGGAACGCCTCCCTGGACTTCTGCATCAGAGCCCTGTCCGGGGTGGCGAGGTTGATGAGGTACGAGTCGTGGATGACCGTCTCCCTGATCCCGTGCGCGGCCATGTTCTCCTTGTAGCCCTCCACGTCGCCGGGGTCGAGGGGCTTCGCCGACCACTGCATCTGGTTCTTCGAGAACACCTGCATGCAGTCGCACGTGGCTGCGCGCGCGCGCTCGGGGGCGTTCTGCACCCCGCCCGTAACGGACACGTGGCCGCCCAGCAGCTTCATCCGGAGCACCACGGGGTAATCCCGCTCCGCCTAGATAATCAATCCTCGAGGTCCATGGTGAAGAGGTAGCTCCCGTTCACGATGGAGGACTTGGGGGGCACGCCCGCCTTGTGCATCAGGGCGATCATCGCGACGTTGTCCCTGAGCACCTCCGCGGTAAGGCCGCGGATCCGCTTCGCCCGCGCGATCTTCACCAGCTCCTTCATGAGGTAGGTGCCTATCCCGCGCCCCTGCCAGTCGTCCGCGACCAGGAAGGCGATCTCCGCCCTCCTGGTGGACGGGTTCAGGTGGTAGCTGCCGACGCCGACCATCTTCTGCTTCGGGCCCTTGCCATGCAGGACCACCAGGGACATCTCGCCCTGGTAGTCTATGACGCAGAACTCCTGGAGCTTCCTGTGCGGCATCGACTTGAGCATGCTGAAGAACCTGTTGATGATCGTCTGGTCGCTGAGGTCGTAGAACATGTCGCTGAGCAGCTCCTCGTCCGTCGGCTCTATCGGACGGACGAGCAGCTTCGTCCCGTCCTTCTCGACCATGACGCTCTCGAACTCCTCGGGGTAGACGGTCGTCGCGGGGGCCAGCTTCTGGTCGCTGTAGACGTAGTTCATGGCCTTGGCCTCCTCGAGGAGCTTCTTCCGGAACTTCGGGTGCGCGATGTTGATCAGGGCCATCGCCCTCTCGCGTATGTTCCTCCCGTGCAGGTAGGCCGCTCCGTACTCCGTCACGACGTAGTGCACGTCGCCCCTCGTGGTCACGACGCCGGCGCCCTCGTTGAGCTTCGCGGAGATCCTGGATACTGTGTCGTCCTTGGCCGTCGAGGGCAGGGCTATGATGGGCTTGCCCCCCTTCGAGCGCGCGGAGCCGCGGACGAAGTCCACCTGGCCGCCTATGCCCGAGTAGAACATCGCTCCCAGGGAGTCGGCGCACACCTGCCCGGTGAGGTCGACCTCGATTGCGGAGTTTATGGCGATCATCTTCTCGTTCTGCGCTATGATGAACGGGTCGTTGGTGTACTCCGTCGGGTGGAACTCGATCGCCGGGTTGTCGTCCACGAACTCGTACAGCTCCTTGCTGCCCATGCAGAAGGAGGCGACGGTCTTGCCCTGGTGTATCGTCTTCTTGGAGTTGTTTATGACGCCCTTCTGGGCGAGCTCCATGAGGCCGTCCGAGAACATCTCGGTGTGTATGCCGAGGTCCTTCTTGTCCGTGAGGTAGTACAGCACCGAGTCCGGGATCGTCCCGATGCCCATCTGCATCGTCGAGCCGTCCTCTATCAGCTCGGCGATGTTCTTCCCGATCCTCTTCGCGACCTCGTCCGCGCGGTCCCTCTTCGCGCAGAGGAGCGGCTCGTTGACGGGGACCACGATGTCGATGTCGTCGATGCTGATGAAGCAGTCGCCCAGGGCCCTGGGCATCTGCGGGTTGATCTCCGCTATGACCCTGACGGCCGACTCCGAAGCCGATTTGACGACGTCGGTCGAGACGCCGTAGCTGCAGAACCCGTGCCTGTCCGGGAGCGAGACCTGGATGAGCGCGACGTCGATGTGGGCCTGCCCCGAGCGGAACAGGGCCGGTATCTCCGAGAGGAACACGGGCGTGTAGTCGGCGCGGCCCTCCGCGACGGCCTTCCTCGTGTTCGCGCCTATGAAGAACGCGTTGTGCCTGAACTGGTCCGTGAACTTCTCCTCGGTGTAGGGGGCCACGCCGAGGGTCATGATGTGCATGATCCTCGTGTCCGCGAGCCTTCCGGCCCCGTCGATGAGCGCCTTCACGAGGGTCTGGGGCTCAGCTGCGCCCGAGCCTATGAAGACCTTGTCCCCCCTCCTGATGGTGGACACTGCCTGGGCCGCGGTCCGGATCCTGTCCTTGTACCGCTCCTGCCAATCGGGCATCGCGTAGGGCTTCGTAGGCATGACGTCCACGGCCGCCTTCTTGCCCTTCGCCTCGCTCTCCTTCTCTGCCATCTGGTCCCGACGCGATGACCACATACAGAATAATAACCATTTGCCACGTACACGGGCCCTACAGCCTATTTCGTGCTCAGAGGGACTGGACGATGGCCTTCATGGCCTCTATCTCCTTCCCCACCCTCACGATGACCCGAGTCCCGTCGCCAATGTCGAGTTCCGGGTGCCTGGCCTTGAACCGGTCGACGACTTCCGCAGGGAACATCTGGTGGAGCTCCCTTATGAAGGTGTCTGGCGGGCGACCGACTCGAAGACCGGCCTGTACAGGGGCGCCAGCTCTATCTCCCCCTCGACCCACGCGTCGAAGTCGTCCCTCTCGAGCAGCTGGTCCATGCTGCTCAGGACGAGATGGTACAGCGCCTCCCGCGCCTTGGACTCCACCGCTTCACACCTGGACGGGGCGGGAGATGCCCGGAGGTGCCTTCAATCTTGCGCCGGGGCCGCACGGGAAGGATATATGAGGGTTCCCCGGCCCGTTTCGAACGGCTTTCGGCGCCGGGGGCTCCAGAAGGGAAAAAGTACATCACAGCCGAACGACTTGTCAAGCCGCTTAGTCGGGAGTTGGGCAGATGGCACGGGCACGCCTATCGTTCTTGGACGGTTCTGAGATTCAGCGGATTCATGGCACGACGATGAGGATCCTGG
>JALOTO010000151.1 GCA_025457845.1 Thermoplasmata archaeon
GAGGTTCGCGATCGAAACTGGCCAGAAGCTGTCGATGTCCCCGTCGCAGTACTCGATGGGCAACTACGAGGGCAAGATGAGATGGGTCATCAACGAGGCAGTGGATTTCAGGAGCCTCGACAGGATCGAGCTCGGCGGGAACTACGGGAAGGCCCACGCGCTCATGGGCGAACTCTTCAGCCACAAGGGCGAGGACCGAGTGAGGGTCACCTTCGCACTGGAGGAGGAGCAGGTCAGGGGCTCGCCCGTCTTCGTCAACTACCTCGTCCACGATTCCAGCCTCGTCGACTTCAGGATCGAGAAGGCGTTCCATGCGCTGAGGCCGGCGCTCGCGAGCTGGTCGGACACGGTCCTGAAGAAGGACGACGAGCCTCTCTGGAAGTTCTGCAAGGACAAGCTGGAGTGCGTCGGGGTCTGAGGGCACGGTCAGAGGCGCGCCCCGCATGACACGCATGTGGGTGCGTTCACTTCGTTCAGGGTGCCGCAGTACCTGCACCTGACCTTGATGACCTCGTAGGTCTTGACGACCTCCCTCTGCGGCTCCGGCTCGACCTCGTACGTCGAGTCGTCGACGGCCGAATCCTGTTCCTTCGTCCACGCGAAGTACCCGATGGCCAGGAGGACTATGCCGACGACGATGGCGCCTCCTCCCATGACGCAAGCTATGTCCTGGAAGCCGCTGTCCTCGAAGAAGGGGTCGGACGACGCAGACATCGAGCCGAAGACGTTGAACATGATGCCGCCGAAGATCATCATGACGCCCATCACCATGACCCCGAGCCCGTTGGCCTTGGACTCAGACCCTCCGATCACGAACGACGCCCCGCCGTACCTCAATGTCCTCCCCTATCCCGCGTAATGCTGTTCGCATCCGCCTTTCGTCTAATAACGGTTTCCTCGGGGTCCCGCGGACAGAGGACATCGTGAGGCGGGTGCGATGTCAAATCCTGTCCATCTTCAGCATGCTGAACGGGAACGCGGCGACGGCGGCCGTCACGAAGACCATGAGGATGCCGAGGACCGGGTGGAGGGTCGCGAAGCAGACGATGATCAGGATAGCCAGCAGCGTGAGCATGGCCACCCATGCCCAGAAGCTCCACGGTATCCTCTCCGCCTGCGGGAAGCCGAACCATGGCCAGTCCTCGTAGAACTCCCTCCTGTAGTTCTTCTTCCGGTTCGGGTTGATCGCCCTCGCGCTGGGCCTGTCGTTCTCAGCGTTCGGACGGTCAGGGACGGTCGTCGCCATTCGTCTTCGTCCCTCGATTCGGCCGAAGGGGGATAATGGTTTGCTGGTCGACAGCCCAGGAAGCACTAAATACTCGTTCCCCCTCCGTATGCCTGCAATACATGTCGACGAGGCAAGAGATCGCAGGGAAGGCGCTGGGACGCCCCTTGTGCAACCACTGCCTGGGCAGGCTTTTCGCAGGGGTCTCCAGGGGGCTATCGAACGACCAGCGCGGGCTCTTGGTCCGGATGTCCCTCGGACCTGATGCCCCGCCATCGCCTCCGGACTCCGAATGTCACCTGTGCAGGGGGCTCTTCACCGAGGTCGACAAGCTCTCGGACATCGCCGTGAAGGCCTCCGAGGGATTCGAGTTCTCCAACTTCCTTGTCGGGACCAAGGTCGACCCGGAGCTCCTCGAACGCGAGGAGCAGCTATGGACCGAGGTCGGCGCGTCCGAGACAGAGACCGTCAAGTCCGAGCTCAACCGCGAGGTCGGGAAGGCCATCGAGAGGAAGCTGGGCAAGACCGTCGAGTTCGGGAACCCCGAGATGGTGTTCCTGGTGGACTCCATGTTCGACAGGGTCACCATCGAGGTCTCCCCCATCTTCGTGTACGGCAGGTACAGGAAGTACGACAGGGGGGTCCCCCAGACCAGGTGGCCCTGCAGGGAGTGCAGGGGCAAGGGGTGCCCTCACTGCGGCGGCAAGGGGCGGATGTACGAGACTAGCGTGCAGGACATGATCGGCCCCATCGTGATGCGGCACGCCGAGGGGACGGACGACTTCTTCCACGGCATGGGCCGGGAGGACATCGACGCCCGGATGCTCGGCAACGGCAGGCCGTTCGTGGTCGAGGTCAGGAAGCCCCGCAAGAGGATCCTGGACCTGGCCGCGATCGAGGCCGAGGCCAACTCCGCGGCCAAGGGCGCGGTCGAGGTCGAGGGGCTAAGGCCCTCCAAGAGGGCGGAGATGCAGGCCATCAAGGAGGCCGCCAGCCCGAAGACCTACAGGGTCAGGATACGGTTCCAGCACGAATTCGAGGACAGAAAGCTTAAAGACATAGTTCATATATTGGCGCAAAAACCCATACGTCAACACACCCCTAACAGGGTCGCCCATCGAAGGGCGGACCTCGACAGGACGAGGACCGTGAGGCGTGTGGAGGTCGAATCGATAGACGGTCTCGAGGCCGTCCTCGTGGTAGAGGCGGACAGCGGGACGTACATCAAGGAACTGATGCACGGGGACCAGGGACGGACCGAGCCCAACGTGGCCGGCCTCGTCGGAGTGCCCTGCCAGGTCCTCGAACTCGATGTGATAAGGATAGACGATAAGGGGGCGTGAACAGATGGTGAAGGCTTCCAAGGGCGTAAGGCGAAGGACGCGGAACGTGTTGCAGAAGAGGCCGAGACAGAGGGGGCTCTCTCCCATCACCCACGAGTTCCAAAGGTTCGAGGTCGGCGACAAGGCCGCCATCAACCTCGACCCGAGCGTCCACAAGGGCATGACCTCGGTCAAGTTCCAGGGCCTCACCGGCACCGTCGCGGGCAAGAGGGGGGACGCCTATCTGCTCGACATCATGGACGGGGGCAAGAAGAAGCAGGTCATCATCCGTCCCCAGCACATGAAGAGGATCAAGTAGGTCCCCTTCCTCAAGGTGGTTCACATGGAAGACAAGAAGGTCGCTACACTCGCGGAGGTGAAGGAGATAATCGAGGAGCGCCAGCAGGAGGGCGAACTCACGGCCGAGCAGAAGCTCGCCCTCGAGCACTGCCAGCGCTTTTCGAGGATCGACGCGAAGAAGGCCAAGAAGCTCGTCAAGGAGCTGACCGAGCTGGGCTTCGTCTCCGAGGTCAACGCAGTCAAGATAACAGACATCCTGCCGAACCACCCCGACGATGTCCGAGCCATATTCGCCAAGGAACGGTCGGCCGTGGAGAAGAAGGACGTCGAAAAGATTCTTAGCGTAGTACAGAAGTATCTCTGACAGGTACTTCGCAGGGGGGGTTGTCGGTGGAGGACTACGCCAGGATATTGGATTACTTGCCACAGGGACTGCCTGACAACAGGATGTTCAACCGGGAGCCCGTGGCCTACGCCCTCGGCGAGGACCAGTTCAAGCTCTTCGAGCTGGTCCCCAAGCAGGACGCCAAGCTGCAGGTCGGGGACAGGATATACATAGGCAAGGACCTGGACCTGCGTCAGGAGATACTCCATGTCAAGAGGCGGATCAGCTACAATGAGCTGACGAACGCCGCCCAGAGCGAGCTTCAGTTCGTCATAATGGCGGTAATAAGGGCCCAGGAACAGAGGTTCGTGAGGTTCTTCAACGAGGCCCAGGCGATAACGACCAGGTTCCACATGCTCGAGCTCCTCCCCGGACTCGGGAAGAAGACCATGTGGGGGATCATAGAGGAGCGCAAGAAGGGCCCGTTCACGAGCCTCGACGACGTCAGCAAGCGCGTCCCGATGGCCCACCAGGTCCAGAGATAGGCGGCGGCCGTTCCGATGAGGGCAGACGAGGTCAAGGCCGTTCTCGAATCCCTGGGGAAGAGGCCGACCAAGCGCCTGGGCCAGAACTTCATGCTCAACGACCACGTCCTTCGCGAGATGGTCCGCCATGCCGACGTCAGGCCGGGTGACCGCGTCCTCGAGATAGGCCCCGGCATCGGGAACCTGACCGACGAGCTCGTGAGGGCGGGGGCGGAGGTCGTCGCCGTCGAGATGGACGATGCGTTCGTCAGGTTCATAGGGCGGCGGTTCGGCGACAGGGTCCGTGTCGTGCACGCGGACGCAGTCAAGGCCTTCCTTCCAGGGTTCGACAAGGTGGTCTCGAACCTCCCTTACCAGATCTCATCGCCCATAACCTTCAAGCTGCTCGACGCGGGCTTCAAGGTCGCCGTCCTGATGGTCCAGAAGGAGTTCGCGGACAGGATGGTGGCGAAGGCTGGCACAGCCGACTACGGCCGACTTTCGGTCGGGGTCTACTTCAGGGCCGAGTGCGAGATCGTCATGGGCATCCCCAGGCACTTCTTCTGGCCCCAGCCCAAGGTCGATTCCTGCGTCGTGAGGCTCGTCCCGCGGCCACCGCCGTTCGATGTGACGGACGCCGATGCCTTCAGGAGGGTGACCCAGGCGGTCTTCTCGCACCGGAGGAAGATGATATCCAACTCGCTCGTGCGGGACCCGGCCGTCTCGGACCTGGTGCAAGGGGTGGACGCGGAGGCTCTCAGGTCCCTGCCGTACGCGGACAGGAGGCCCGAGGAGCTGACGCCGGAGCAGATAGGCGAGCTGACTGACGCGTTGGTCCGGCTCAGGCCGCCAGTCAGAAGAACCGCTTGACGATGGCGTCAGCGACCTTCTTGGGCCCGTCGACCAGCATGTCGGCGGCCGGGACCTTGTACTTCGCCTCGTACTCCTGGATGTACCCTTCGACCTGCTGCCTCGTCAGGTTCTCGTGGTTGAGCGTGATCCCCACGATGTCGGTCTGCGCGTAGACCCTGATGAGCTCCAGCTCGCGGTCGATGGTTCCGTTGGGAAGGTGTAGCTCGTCCGCGTGGAAGCTCCTGTACTTCCTCCCAGGAGCATGCTGCAGCACGACCGTCGACGGGGCCGACGCCATGACGATGGACCTCGAGCCGGTCACATAGGCGGGGTGGCTCAGCGCGCCCTGCCCCTCCACGATGATGAGCTGAGGCCTCTCGTTCTCATACGCCATGTTGATGGCGTTCTCGAGCTCTCCGACGACGTAGTCGCCTCGGATGGCGTCCA
>JALOTO010000152.1 GCA_025457845.1 Thermoplasmata archaeon
GGCGATGCCCTCTAGGAAGGACATCTCACATCTGGCAGCCAATGACCTGGCCGAGGTCCTGGAGACGGACCAGAGGCTATTCGGGGATTCGAGGAGGAAACTCTTCGAATCGATCCTCCGGGAGGGGCCCGGACAATGCTTCAAGCAGGTCAAGGACGGCCGCATCGCCGGATACATATTCGCACGCCCGGACGATACTGGCTTCAACCTGGGCCCATGGGTCAGCCTGACAGGCGCGCCCAAGGATGCGGAGGACCTGTTCACGGCGGCCCTCTCCACGTTCCACCCGGGGACCGTCTACTGGGGGGCGTCCTTCAGGAACGCCGAGGCGCTCAGGATAGTGAAGCGGTTGCCCGCCGAGAGATCATGGAGGATCCCGCTCATGGTCAAAGGCACTCCGAGGTACGATGGCGATGCCATCAGGACGTTCGGAGTGGTGGGTTTCGAGCTGGGATGACGGGGGCGAAGGTCGACGGGCAGTCCCTTGATGGCGGGGATGGCTAGCCCAGCGGACCGAACGGGCCTCTCCACTTCCTTGCGCCCCTCAGGTACGCCGAGTACCCGTTCTTCCGGATGTAGTCGACGGGCCGGTGATAGTCTCTCCTGTACTTCGACTCCTTCCTCTCGTGGAATGCCCGTATCGTATCGCATCCTTGATAGTCTCCGCAGTCCGCGCAGGTGACCATGTCACCTCTGGTGAGGCAGCACAGCTTGACCTTGCACTTCACCGTCTTCAGGCTCCTCGTGCCGTCATCGTATCCGATCTTGCAGCCCCTGCATTGCCTCAGGATGAAAGACCTGCAGGTACTGCAGTTGGCCCCGCAGCATCCGATGAGTCGCAGAGAGTCCTCCCGTTTCCCTCGCGCCATGAGCGAGTCGACATGGACATGGCGTCGCTTAACCCTTCGGCCGCCATCGTGGATAGTGCTCTGCCAACCCAATCCCATGGAGAGGCTAGTGCGATTGTTGTGTCCCTGACCGGCCACGAATCGACGAGGTGATCGGACTGGCCATCACGATTCGAATGCGAAGTCGTCGACAATCTCGCGAGGTGACTTGTCATGAAGGCGAGGAGGCAACAGCAGGCGGCAATCAGCCAAGAGCTCGTGCATGGGCGGTCGCGCTAGATGACATAGACTCCAAGGAGCAGGTACACGGTGTCTTCCGAGAACGGCAGAGTCCTTACGTACGCCACGCTATCGATATCACCGACCGGTAGACTCGCCGAGCCGTTCCACACATCAAGCTCCAGCGTGTGCGAGCCAGATGACAGACGGAGATTCACGGGCTCGTACATGGCATAGTGCTCGCCGTCATAAGTCAGGGTGCCGGAGTGCATGGCTTCCCCGTCCAGATACACCGTGAAGCCCACAGAACCGTATGTCGCTCCGTCGACGTAGACCGATACCTGCAGCTGCGACACATCGTTCGACCCGACATAGAATGTGAAGGAGGCGAGAACGATGACCGAGCCGACGATAGCTAGGGTGATTGCACGCCTGGCAAACTCGGAAAAGGGCCGCGAGGTCGTGCCATCGTCGCGTACGTGCCACAAGAACTTCCTTGACCTCGGAGGGATCGATAGCTTACTCCCGGGGTATTCCAATCCTACGAACATGGACAAGATGAGGATGAAGCACGCTGAGAAGGCTGGAACGAAGGTCCAACATGTGAACCCAAGATACCAGGACATCGGAAGGAGAATTGCGAGGCTTGGCAGCTGAACGAGCCATCCGAGAGGCGTCAGGGCCGAGATCCCAATGCCGACGAAGAGCAGCATGGTCAGCCGGGTTGCATCCCACATTATGTCTTGTCTCAGGGCCGAATCCATTGAAGTACCTGTCATGCCGAAGAGGCTAATCTGGGTGAGACCGAGGAATAGGATCCCACTTGAGAGGGACAGCACGAACCCACAGAATCCGATGAGGTTGAACCTCATTCTAGCACCCTTCATCAATATCTGATGCGCATTATAAATTAGTATCTATGGCGAGGGACCTTGCAGAAGACGGGGGGGCCATTCGGTCGGTCAAAGAAATGGCCATGTGGGTCCGTCGCGATTTGAACGCGAGTCACCAGCACCCCAAGCTGGAAGGATACCAAGCTACCCCACGGACCCGTGTTGAAAGAAATGGCTGAGAGGGGGGCGCCCTCTAGTAGGGCGCGACCTCGTCTATGAGGTTTGCGTGCGTCAGGATCATCCTGCGGCAACAGTAGCGCTCGAGGTGGAGGGAGTCGAGAACGTCCTTCGCGGGCTCGCCCATGTCCACCCTCTTGACGAAGTCCTCGTAGGCGCTGCCGATGACCTTCCCGCAAGTGAAACATCTCACCGGTATGATCATTCCACATCACCTGTACGACTTTTGTCTCTTCTTCCGAGCGCCCCTGCCGAGAGGCTTCTTCGGTAGCTTCCTCCTCGGGTCGGACACGAGCAGCGACCTGTCGTACCTTCCGAACAGGGTCTCCAGCTCCTCGTCCTCGAGGAAGTTGACCAGCCCCTTCGCTATGGCCGTCCTGGCTGCGGAGGCCTGGCCCATCATGCCGCCGCCCTCGACGGTCACGTGGATGTCGACCTTCGCTGCCTTCTCCCCGGCCAGCGTCAGGGGTTCCATGATCTTCATGCGCGCGAGGTGGGGCTCGTGTATCTCGATCGGGACGCTGTTTATCCTGACCATTCCCTGGCCCTTCATCACGGTCGCCCTGGCGACCGCGCTCTTCCTCTTGCCGCTTGAAACCACGACCTTCACTCAGACACCCCCCTCTTGGAGCCCATGTGCTTCGCTATCTCGCCAAGGTATGTGAACTTCACTATGTGAGGCTTCCTGGCGCTCTCCAGGGTCTCGACCTTGGCCTCCTTGAACTCCTTCGGGACGCCCACGTAGACCTTGAGGCGCTTGTACGCCGCCCGGCCCCTCGGGCTCTTGTAGTTCACCATGTTCCTGACCGCGTGCTTGAACATCATGTCCGCCGCGCGCGGGTAGAAGGGGCCCTTGGCCTTCTTCTGGCTGCTGCCCCTCTCGGTCCTGTGGTGGTAGAACGCCTTGAGCTGCACGGCCCTGCCCGAGACTACGGTCTTCTCGGCGTTGACCACGACGATCTCCTCGCCGTTGAGCAGGCGCTTGGCGATGTGTGAGCACAGCCGGCCCAGTATGAGTCCGTTCGCGTCTATGACCGCTGCCACATCATCACCCCAGTATCCTGATCTTGGACCCGTTCGGATTCTTCGCCACGAGTTCATCGATCGACATGTTCTTCCCGCCGGCCTTCGAGATCTTGTCCTTCGCCTGTCCCGATACCCTGTACGCGGCGACGGTGACCTTCCTCGCGATCTCGCCGGAACCCAGCAGCTTCCCCGGGACGACTATGACGTCGTTATCGTTGGCATAACGGTTTATGCGGCCAACGTTGACCTCCGCCCAGTTGCTTGCAGGGCCCTCAAGGCGCAGCGCGATGTCTCGCCAGACAGGTGCCTCGTTCTCCCTGCTAGCGTCCTTCAGGCGCTGGATCAGGGCCACGAGGTTGGGATTCGACTTCGTATTCTTCTTTCCCATGCTGACTCCTCCGACATCTCTGTGAGAGCGTCCGAGTAAATGTGGGGTCGTTTATAAAGCTTTCCGTCCTCCTGGACGCATGGATTTGACCATCTGGCTCGCATGGAAGCCACGGCGCGCGCGCATCGCGGGGGCGCGCCTCCTCTCCCTACTGGTCATGGTTGTGCATCCAACAGATGATATATACGGGCTATGTTATACACGAAAAATCCAGCTCACTCCCGGGGGTTCAGATGATTCGTTTTGGACCGGCAGGCATCCCTTTGTCCTGCAAAGGTCGCACATTGAAGGATGGAATCGAGGACGTTCACCACCTTGGCCTGACGGCCATGGAGGCGCAGCTAGTCCGCGCTCACGTACAGGAGAGGCCCGCTGAGGCAGAGGAGGTCGGGCTCTCCCCGAGGGAACTCACCAACGACATGGTCATCGAGATCGTCAGGAAGAAGGGGACCAAGGACGACATCGTCTCCGACCTCGACGAGAAGATCAGGAAGGGCGACATGCTCGTCGCGCTGACGAGCGGGATAGCCAAGAGCTACCAGGAGCTCAGAGGGCTCAAGGTCATGGCTGACGAGCTGGATGTGACGATGTCCATCCACACGCCGTACTACATGGACCTCATCAGCGACGGCGAACTCTGCTTCAAGAGCATGGACGCCATCAAGTGGGGAGGCATCATCGGCGGGGAGATCGGGGCGTCGATGATCGTGACGCATCTCGGCCTCTACGGCGATGTCAACCCCAAGGTCGCAGCCAAGAGGGTCAAGGACCGCGTCGGTGACCTGGCCAAGTGGTACAAGAAGCAGGGCATCAAGTGCCCGCTCGGTCTCGAGCTCAGCGGCCGGCAGGAGATATTCGGCTCCCTCGCCGAGATCGCGAAGATATGCAAGGATGTCGACGGGGTCGTACCGGTCCTCAACTTCGCCCACTACCACTCGAGGGAGAGCGGCCTGCTGAAGGAGCCCAAGGACTTCGACGAGCTCTTCGACGCCGTCTCCGACATCACGGGCAGGGAGTACTACACCCACTTCTCCGGCGTCGAGCACGATGCGGGCAACGAGAAGAGGTACACCTCCATCAAGAGGGGGGACCTCAGGTTCGAGCCCCTGGCGGAGGCCCTCGTGGACAGGAACGAGCCGATGACGGTCATATCCGGGTCCCCGCTGCTCGAGCACGACGCGATGTACATGAAGGTCATAATGGAGAGGGTGCTGGCCAAGAAGGTCTCGAAAGAGGTCAAGGAGAGCGGCACCAACCACAAGAAGGACAAGGCCGGGTCCAGATGAAAGAGAGCGTCGACTACATCCTGAAGAGCATCGCGAAGACCCTAGAAGCCAACGTCGAGAACACCGACCAGTTCGTCGAGTGGATCATCTCTTCCAGGAAGGTCTTCGTCTACGGCGTGGGCAGGTCGGGCCTGATCGGCAAGGCCTTCGCCATCAGGCTGGTCCAGATGGGGGTCGATGTCTACTTCGTCGGCGAGACCATCACCCCGATAGTGGAGGAGGGCGACCTGGTCATAATCGTCTCTCACACGGGTGAGACCATGTCGGCCATACAGACGGCCAACATCGTCCGCAGGGTCGGCGCCAGGGTCGTTTCCATCACCGCCCACCCCCACTCCAAACTCGCGACGGCGTCGAACATGACCGTCATCATCCACCCGCCGAAGGACGAGGAGAGGAAGCGCCTGGCCCCCCTGGGGACCCTTTTCGAGGACGCGACCCTCATCTACCTCGACAGCATCGTCGCGATGCTCATGGAGAAGCTCGGCCAGGGCGAGGGGCAGATGCGCAGGCGCCACGCGATCTGGGTCTGACCTTAGGGCTCAGCCGTCACCCTTCTCAAGCTTCTTCTCGAGCTCCACCCGCTTCCGCCTCATCTTCAGGTGCCACGCGACAAGGACGGCCGAGGCGCAGGCGACCCCAACGGCGAGCAGGTACGGCAGGTAGAGCTCCACCCAATCCCTGACGCTGCCTACGAAGCTGTTCTCGTCGAGGAGGGCGCTGATGTTCAAGGTCAATGGGGAGGTGCTCTCGTTGAGTAAGGGCAGGGCCGTGTCCACGACGAGTCCCGACCCCGTCGTGTAGTATGACGACCCTGGGTATGTCTCGTTCCCGTCCCCTAGGGCTGCGACCGAGGACAGGAAGTAG
>JALOTO010000026.1 GCA_025457845.1 Thermoplasmata archaeon
TCCATCGGATATCCATCTCCGGGGACCGAGTGGGCGATTCCCTCGTCCTGACGTACGCGGACGACGGCAGAGGCATCTCCGACAAGGACCGCCCTCATCTCTTCGAGCCGGGCTACGGGAAGCACACGGGACTGGGCATGTTCTTCGCGAAGAAGGTCCTGGAGATGACCGGCATGTCGATAGAGGAGCACGGGACCAGCGGTTCAGGCGTCCGCTTCGTCATCACGGTCCCTCCCGGGAAATCGCGCAGCGTGGCATCGCCCCCCGCGGGCGATGACCGGGTCAGGACCCCTTGATGGCGGCCACGATCGCGTCACCCATCGCGTGTGTCGAGGTCGGCCCGCCGATGTCCGCGGTCCTGTGGCGTCCCGCCTTCAGGACTGCCGCGACGGCCTTCTCTATGTCCGAGGCCGCCCCCTTGTGGCCCAGGTCGTCGAGCATGAGGGCCGCGGAGAGCACCGCCCCCACGGGGTTGGCCAGGCCTTTGCCCGCGATGTCCGGGGCCGACCCGTGGACCGGTTCGAACATGCTGATGCCGTCGGGGTTGATGTTCCCCGAGGGCGCGAAGCCGAGCCCTCCCTGGAGCGCCGCCCCCAGGTCGGTGAGTATGTCCCCGAAGAGGTTGGGCGTGACGAGAATCTTGAACCTCTCCGGAGTGCGGACCATGTGCAGCGCGACCGCGTCGACGTACTGGAACTCCTTGGCGATCCCGTACTTGGCGGCCGCCCTCTCGACGGCCTCCCTCCAGAGGCCGTAGACGTCGGTCAGCACGTTCGCCTTGTCGACCGAGGTGACGAGGTCGGCGCCCTTCTCCTTGGCGAGCCTGAACGCGTAGTCCACGACCCTGTCCGCCCCCTTGCGCGAGATGACGCCGATCTGGAACGCCAGCTCTCCCGCCCCCTTGACGTCGAGGCCGATGTCGAACTTCGCCTCGTACGCCTTCCTGACGAGGTCAAGCTCCTTCCTCGACCTCCCCTCGCCCACCCTTCCGCCGATGCCGACGTAGAAGTCCTCGGTGTTCTCCCGGACGAAGTGCATGTCGACCTTGTGGCCGCTCCCGCCCAGCGGGGAGGGGACGCCCTCCATCAGCCGGACGGGCCTGAGGTTCGCGTACTGGTCGAAGTGGAACCGCAGCCTCAGCAGCACGCCCTTCTCGAGTATGCCGGGCTTGACCCTGGGGTCGCCCATCGCCCCGAGGAGTATCGCGTCCTTGCCCTCGAGCCTCGCTATCGTCTCGTCCGAGAGCACCTCCCCGGTCCTCATGTAGTGGCCCGCGCCGAGAGGGAACTCCTCGAAGTCGATGTCCAGCCCGTGCCTCTCCGTGACGGCGTCGATGGCCCTCATCGCCTCGCGGACGACCTCCGGGCCGATGCCGTCCCCAGGTATGACAGCTACTTTCTGCAACCCAACCTCTCCTTTGTGTACGGTATGAGCCCGCCCTTCTCGACGAGCATCATCACGAACGGTGGATAGCCCTTGAACCTGCACCTCACCCCTGTCGAGAGGTTCACGACCGAGCCGTTGCCCAGCTCGACCGATATGAGGTCGCCCTCCGAGGCGCCGACCTTGGCCTCGACCAGGGGCAGGCCTATGTTGATGGCGTTCCTGAAGAAGATCCTCGCGAACGACTCCGCGACGACGCACGAGACCCCTGCTCCCATGAGCGCCCTCGGGGCGTGCTCCCTGCTGGAGCCGCAGCCGAAGTTCCTCCCGGCGACGATGATGTCCCCGCGCTCGACCTTCGCCGCGAACTCCGGCCGGACCTTCGCGAAGGCGTGCTTCGCGAGGATGTCGGAGTCCATGGTGACGAGGTGCTCCGCCGGGATGATCTGGTCCGTGTCGACGTTGTCGCCGAACCGCCATGCCTTGCCCTGCATGACCCCGCTCATCTGCCCACCTCCGACGGGTCCGCTATCCTGCCCTTGATGGCGCTCGCGGCGACCACCGCGGGGCTGGCGAGGTAGACCTCGGAGTCCTTGTCGCCCATGCGGCCGACGAAGTTCCTGTTGGTGCTGCTCACGCACCTCTCCCCCGGGGCGAGTATGCCCATGTATCCGCCGAGGCACGCGCCGCAGGTCGGGCCAGAGACGTACGCCCCGGCATCGGAGAACACTTTGGTGAGCCCCTCCTTGACCGCCTCGTCGAAGATGCGCCTGGTGGCGGGTACGACTATCATGCGGACGTCCCTGTGGACCTTCCTGCCCTTCAGGATCTTCGCCGCGATCCTCAGGTCCTCTATCCGGCCGTTCGTGCAGGAGCCGAGGTACGCCTGGTCTATCTGGACCTTGACCTCGCTCGCCGGAGCGACGTTGCTCGGGAGGAAGGGCTTGGCGACCATCGGGACGATGTCCCTGGCCTCGTACTCCCTCGTCTCGCAGTAGGTCGCGTCCTTGTCTGGGAGGACCTTCTTGAACCGGCCCTTCACCTTTCCGCGGAGATAGGCGTCGATCTTTGCGTCCGGCGGGACCATGCACGCCTTCGCTCCGGCCTCTATGCCCATGTTGCAGATGGATATCCTGTCGGCCACCGGGAGCGAGGTGATCGCGCTGCCCATGACCTCCATGGATCGGTAGAGCGCCCCCTCGACGCCTATGTCACCTATGATAGTGAGCACTATGTCCTTGCCCATCACGTTCTTCCTGAGCTTGCCATCGACCTGGAACCTCATCGACTCGGGCACCTTGAACCAGAGCACTCCCCTGGCGAAGACCGTCGCGGCCTCCGTGCTGCCGATGCCCGTGGCGAACGCCCCGAGGCCACCGTAGGAGCATGTGTGGGAGTCGGCCCCGACGATGAGCCTGCCAGGCGCGACGAACCCCTCCTCTACCATCAGCTGGTGGCACACGCCTCCCCTGCCGATCTCGTAGTAGTTGTCCACGCCGTGCCGCCTAGCGAAGTCACGCATCTTCTTCGCCTGCTTCGCGGAGGCCACGTCCTTGTTCGGGACGTAGTGGTCCGGGATGAGCACGACCTTGTCCTTCAGTATCTTCGCCCCGAGGGCGTCGAACTCGTCGAACGCCGCCGGTCCCGTGATGTCGTTGACCATGACGTAGTCGACCTTGGCCTCGACAATCTCCCCTGGCTGGACTTCCTTGCCTGACTTCTCAGCGAGTATCTTCTCCGCCATCGTCCTGCCCATGCGTCTCGACCTCTCAGGGGACCTCAGTAGGCCTTCCTCTTGCTGTTCGCGTCGTGGCCGTTGGCGCTCAGCTTCCTGACCCATAGCCTGTTCAGGGCTTCAATGGTTGCGTCCACGCTGGTGGTGACTATGTCGGAGCCGACGCTCTTCCCCAGCGAGAGCAGCGCCGCGTCCTCGGTGTCCCCGAGCTTGACGGTGACCTCGCACAGCGCGTTCGAGCCGCCGGTGATGGCCTCCAGCCTGAACTGCTTGAGCACGATGTTCTTCGACACGGCGGTCCTGATGGCGCTCAGGGACGCGTCGATCGGTCCGACGCCCGTCTCCGACGCCCTCCTCACCTCGCCGTCAATGTCGAGCACCACCGTGGCGGTCGGGGTGAAGTTCAGGCCCGTGAAGACCGTGAACTCCTCGAGCTTGATGACGGGCTCCGCCTCCTGGCCCATGACGTCGTAGGCCACGGCGAGCAGTTCCGCGTCGTCCAGCTTCTTCCCCGACTCGGCGTACTTCTTCACCCTCGCCACGACCTCCTTCATCTGGTCGGACGTGATCTCGAGTCCGTACTCCTTCAGCCTCGTCTGGACCGCGTGGGCGCCGGAGTGCTTGCCGACGACGAAGGTCCTCTCCTTGCCGACGATCTCGGGCCTCATGGGTTCGTAGGTCGACGACTCGCTCAGTATGCCGTGGACGTGTATGCCGGATTCGTGGGAGAACGCGTTCTCGCCGACTATGGCCTTGTTCGGCTGCACCGCGATACCCGTGAGCTGGGACACGAGCCTCGACACGAACGCCATCTTCCTCGTGTTGATGGCGGTCTTGATGCCGTAGAACGCCTGGAGGCCCATGACGACCTCCTCCAGGGCTGCGTTGCCCGCCCGTTCCCCGAGGCCGTTGATGGTGCAGTGGACCTGTTCCGCCCCGCCCAGGACCGCGGCCAGAGAGTTCGCGACGGCCATCCCGAAGTCGTCATGGCAGTGGGCCGACAGGGGCACCTTCGTCCCCTTCTTCAGCTCGGCGACGAACTGCATCATCGCCTGCGGGGTCATGACCCCGACCGTGTCGGCTATGTCTATCCTGTCGACCTTGACCTGCTCGATCGCCCTGTGGACCTCGTTGAGGAACGGTATCTCCGTCCTGGTGCCGTCCTCGCAGCTGAACTCGACCACCAGGCCGTGGTCCTTCGCGTACTGCACGGCGGCGACCGCCTTCTCGACAGCCTCATCCTTCGTGATCCTGAGCTTCTTCTCCAGATGCACCTTGGATGTAGCCAGGAAGATGTGAACGGAATCGACGTCGCACGCGATCGCGGCGTCGATGTCGGAGCTGCTCGCCCTGCATAGGCCGCATATCTCGCTCTTGAGGCCGGCAGCCGCGATCCTCTTGACCGCGTCCGCCTCTCCCTCGGAGTTGACCGGGAACCCTGCCTCTATGACATCCACGCCGAGCTCGTCGAGCGCCTGCGCGATCTTGACCTTGTCCTCGCTGGACAGCGCCACGTTCGGGGTCTGCTCGCCGTCCCTGAGGGTCGTGTCGAGTATGTTGACCCTCTCGGGCATCCTCGTCGCCCCGAATATGGTCTTGTTGTATCCGCTCACGAACATGCCTGTATCGGGTACCCTGAACCCGCCATCGCCAGCGTCTTTGGCATTCTCACTCGGAGACTGTCGGTGCATCAAAACACTCTCCCAAAATTCCTTCAATGAGCAATCAGGCTAGGAGAAGAAGCAGCCCGATGGGCAGAATAAGCAGGCCGTTGCTTTCGTGCTTCATCCCTAACCTCCTTGTACATTGTGGGTCACGGCTGTGCCATGACAAAGCTGGTCATGGCCTCGGCCGATATAAACCTTTCCAGATTGGTTTCGACAGCCAGGTACGCGCTCCGGCTGGACACTTGTGTACAGAGTGCGATGGCCAGGCGCGCTGGCCCGGCGTTGGAAGGGTAGAAATACGGAATCGGGCGTACAGCGCGTGATACACTTGAGCAAGGCCACACGCGCGGCGTTCCAGGGAGAGAAGGGAGCGTTCTCCGAGGACGCCTGCTTCAAGTACTTCGGGAACGGGGTCGACGCGAGGCCCTACCCCGACTTCCAATCGGTCTTCGAGGCCGTCGAGAAGGACGAGGCGACCCACGGCGTCGTCCCCGTGGAGAACTCCATCGAGGGGAGCGTCGTCGCCGTGAACGACCTGCTCCTCGACCAGGACCTGGGCATCTCGGGCGAGGTCCTAGTGCCCGTCAAGCACTGCCTCATGGCGGTAGAGGGCGCGAGCATCGAGAGCATCAGGGAGGTCATGAGCCACCCGCAGGCTCTCGGGCAGTGCCGCAAGTTCCTGCAGAGCCACCCCGAGTGGAGGACCATCCCGTCGTACGACACCGCGGGCAGCGCGCGCATCGTCTCGCAGTCCGGGCGGAAGGACCTGGCCGCGATCGCCGCCAGGAGGGCGGCGGCGGAGTACGGCCTCAGGATACTGAAGGAGGACATACAGAGCGAGGTAGTGAACTTCACCAGGTTCTTCGTCCTCGAGAAGAACCCGCAGCCCGTCGAGGGCGCCAACAGGACCTCCATCGTTTTCGCCACCAAGAACTCGCCAGGAGCGCTCCACAAGTGCCTCGGCGAGTTCGCCACGCGAGGGATCAACCTCTCGAAGCTGGAGTCCAGGCCGAGGCGCAACAAGCCGTGGGTCTATGTGTTCTACGCCGACCTGGACGGCAGCGTCGACGACCCGGACCTGCACGCCGCCATAGGCGGCCTCCTGCGCACGGGCGCGTTCGTCAAGGTGCTCGGCTCGTACAGGAAGGCGGAGCAGTAGCTCATTCGTCGGTCCATGAGCTGACGACCGACCCGATGGCTATGACCACGGCCGCCAGGACGAATATGACCGCGCTGTTGGACAGGGCCGCGGCCATGTCGCCGCCGATCATCGCCTCGCGAAGCCCCTCGCCGAGGTAGTAGAGCGGCATCACCATGCCTATGGTCTGCAGGTACGACGGCATCATGCTGAGGGGGAAGAAGACCCCCGAGAGGAACATCATCGGGAACGTTATCGCAGCCCCCGCGGACTCCGCCGCCTCCTCGTCCTTGACGAACCGGGCGACTATCATCCCTATCCCCGAGAAGGTCATGCTCCCCGCGATTATCAGCAGGACGACAAGGGGGTTGATGCTGACCTTCACTCCGTACGCGAGGACCCCAACTACGACGAGGCAGGTCATGGACAGAAATGCAACAAATATCTGATAGAGCACCTTCGAGAGCACCCATTCTGCCTTAGTCATGGGTGTCGTGGCGACCTTCCTCAGGACGCCGTTCTTCCTGTACCTCGTGTTGATGGCGACGGCCCCGTAGACCCCGGAGGTCATGATGGTCATCCCGAGTATGCCGGGCAGGAAGAAGTCGATGTACTCGAACCGCTCCTGTTCCGGCAGGCCCTCGGCGTCCACCCCTATCCCGCCGGTCGAGCCGCTCAGCCCGAGGCTGAGCTCGTAGGCGACCGACCTCACGATCTGGTAGACGGTCGCTGAGGCCTGCTGGTCGCTCTGGTCGAGGAGGAGCGTCAGGTTGACCGCGCCCGTGGACGCGTAGGTCGCGTTGAACCCTTCGGGTATGATGAGCAGCCGCTGTATGTCGGCGTCGTCTATCTCCGTGTCGAGTGCGTCGCCCTTCAGCGAGGGATCGACCATGTGGATGTCGAACGCGTCGGTGGAGTTCAGCGTCTCCACGAACATGGTGGAGAGCATCGACCCGTCGTTGTCCTGGACGTGGAGCGCTATTGGCTCGCTCTCGCCGGCGGAGAAGATCGCCCCGAATATGAATATCAGGAGCACCGGGAACATGATCATCCAGAAGAGGCTCCCCTTGTTCCTCCAGAGCATCTTGAGGTTGCACTTGACGTCGGCGTAGATGTGCTTGGGGTCCACGTCACTCCCTCCCCAGTTCCTCGCCCGTGAGGTTGAGGAAGACGTCCTCGAGCGTGGCCCTCTTGAGGGATAGCTCGCCGTACTGGATCCCCGCGCGCTCCATCCTCGATATGATGTCCGGCAGCGCGCCCTTGGAGCCGAGGGTGACCTCGATGTCCCCGTTGCCCTCCCTGACGGTGCAGCCAGGCTGCGCGCAGAGCAGCTCCTTGGCGCCCGGTCCAGGGGACTTGACCATGAGCCTCGTCGCGGCGCCGTGCCTCCTTATGAGCTCGTCCGGCGCGCCCATGTCGACGATCCGGCCCTTGCTTATGATTCCGACCCTGTCGGCGAGGACCTCCGCCTCCTCCATGTAGTGGGTGGTGAGGAAGACCGTCCTGCCTCTCACCTTGAGGGCCCTGATGGCCTCCCAGATGTCCCTCCTCGCCTTCGGGTCCAGCCCCGACGAGGGCTCGTCCAGGAAGACGACCTCGGGGTCGTTGACCAGTGCGACCGCCACCCCGAGCTTCTGCTTCTGCCCCCCGGAGAGGTTCATGAAGAGCGCGTCGCGCTTGTCCTCGAGGCCCACTGTCGAGATCAGCTCGTCCGCGTCCAGCGCCTTCGAGTACATGCTCCCGAAGTACTCGATGTTCTCCTTGACCGTCAGCCTCTCGTATGTGTTGAACTCCTGTGGGAGGACGCCGACCAGCCTGCGTATGGCCTTCGCCTCCTTCCGCACGTCCAGCCCCAGGACAGATGCCTGGCCGTCGGTCGGCCTCCTGAGGCATTCGAGTATCTCGACGGTGGTCGTCTTGCCGGCGCCGTTCGGCCCGAGGAACGCGAAGACCTCTCCCTTCGGGACATCGAAGGATATCCCGTCGACGGCGACGAGGTCGCCGTATCTCTTGACCAGCCCGTCGACCCTGACCGCGGGGACCGCGTCCGAGCGCCCGGGCGTTGCCGTCCTCTCCTTGGCCATGGAACTCCCCAGCAGGCCACGGCGGGGACCGTAGATAACCCTTTCTCAGAATCGGCCGGATGTTGGTCGCTGCCGCAGAAACATGATGAAATGGTTTCGGGGTTTCAGCGCGCTACTCGGTCCCTGTCCTCAGAGCTTGTCCGCGGACCAGACCCTGCCTTCCCAGTTGGAGAAGGCGTAGCAGAAGTCGTACCAGCTCGTCTCCATCGCGAACGGGATGCCCTCGTAGGTCGGCTTGATGTAGTGCATGCCCTCGTTCGTCGACGGGAAGTAGATCGCGATGCCGGTCGAGTCCACGTTGTGGATGCTGTTCACGGCTATGACGACCGCGTCGTTCACTGCCATGACCACGTCGTTCGCGGCCTCCTTGATCCCCTGGTCCTTGATCAGCGGGTCGGCCACGAGGTTCTGCGCGAAGCCCTTGAGGTCGACGTTGTACGGGTAGTAGTACCTGTCCGCCTGGATCATGTCCTTCTGGTACACGCTCATGTAGCTGTTGAGCGACGCGAGCAGCTCCTTGCCTAGGTAGTCCACCGCGGCCGTCAGCTCGTCCATGTATGCCATGTCCATGGCGCTCATGGTCACGTCCACGTATCCGCTTATCGAGCTGTAGTACTCGCCGTAGTCCTCGGCGATCATGACGACGAACTCCTCAGCGTCCATCTCCGGGGCCCCTGTGAGGTCCTCAGCGATGGTCATGTACGGGAAGCCGAAGCCTGGCACGGTCTCCTCGCTGAACGACAGGTACTTGGCGTAGTCCCTGCACTGGTAGGCGACCTCGGGCATGGCCATCAGGCACGCGTCGAACGCGACGGCATCGAGCACGACGCCGGTCTCGGCGTAAGCGTCCGCGAATGCAGTCCTGAGCTCGACCATGTCCAGGAAGTCGTATGTGCCGTCCGGGAGCACGGATGTGTCGTCCCAGCAGATGCCCCTCCATCCGCCGCCGTGGTCCCATAGGATGACTGCGTACTTCTCGGCCGGGTAGTCCTTGATTCCGTTCGCCACGAAGTCGGCGAGGACGGCCGGGTCACCCATGTTGACCTCCTTCGGGAAGCCGTAGTCCGCCCCGACGCTGATCGATGTGCCGACGCCCTCGGTCACGTAGATCAGGTCCGCCGGCCCCGTCAGGGTGTCGACGAGCGCCACGAAGTTGACGTTGTCGTCCGAGCCGTACTCCTCGATCCATCCGATGTTGAGGTCCGCATAGTACTCGAGGTTGTTGTCCCCGTCGAGATATATGAGCACCGTCCAGTCCTTGACCGTCTCACCAGCAGACATCGGCACCGCGAAGACCATTGTCATGGTCATGAACATGGCGCCGATGGCTCCGAACTTGAGTCCTTTCTTCAAATCCAGTCTCCTCCCCTCGATTCCGAAGAAGTTTGTCCAGCCCCGCAAAGGAGCCTGCAGTCCGATACTGACTGCAGTCACCATGACCCCGCTCATGCGATAAAACCCTTTCTGTCAGGGAGGAGACGCCAGTGCCCGGGGCGTCATCCTTCCGGCAGGTTGGCCTTCGACTCCCTCTTGAGCACGTCGATGTCCGCCTGTCCCCGGACGACCTTCCTGTCCCTCTCCAGCAGGGCCAGGTCCTTGGGATCGAAGGCCTTGGGGTCGACGGCTATCAGGAGCCTCGTCTTGGTGACCCAGGTCGTCTCGTTGAGCGAGTCCAGCGCCTTCAGCACCCTCTTGAACTCGTTGAAGGTGACCAGGTACTCCACGCCGTCGAGGAGGACTATGCTGTTCGGGTTGGCCTCCATGAACCTGGTCATGGTGTCCGTCAGGACCGCGACGCTCGTAGGGGCTATCCTCCTCTCCCCCGGCGATTCGGTGAGCCAGATGATGGGGGTCACGTGTATGTCGTGCGCGTTCCTGACCGCCTCGGGGAATGTACGCGTCACTATCAGCCCCCTCGGGATCAGGAACTCCAGGGTGTCCGCGGCCGACCCCTGCTTCCCCCCGGGTATGGCGGCATCGGGTGTGAGGGGGAGCGTGACGAGCTCGGAGAACAGGGCGAAAGCGGGCTGCGGTCGGTCGTCCTCGAGGAGGTAGACCCCCCTCGGTATGTCGTAGACCCTGAACCCGGACCTCCTGGTGTCCTCCACCTCGGGGTCCACGACTATGGCGGTGAACTCCTTCGATGAGTAGGTGCGGACGATGACGAGGAACAGCAACACCATGATCCAGCTGTAGGGGTTGTAGTCCTCGTATCCGAGTCGCACGTCGAGCACGAAGTGCAGGACGTACTCGGTGATCGGGATGCCCATCCATGCTGCGGCCAGGTATCGCGCCCTCGGCCTCATCTCGAGGTCCTTGTCCGACAATGCCCTGATGGCGCCGACCCCCATCCACGTCACGGCCGCGACGGCGGCCAGGATGTACCCGAGCGCCAGGAGCAGGACGGGCACGGCGGCGTCGTCCTCAGGGGCCGGGCCAGCAGCCCAGGCGTAGAGGGTCAGGGCCGCCGCGGCCGCGCCCATCGCCGTGACGAGGTTCGCCGGGGAGTTCCTCATCCATCGTCCGAACCCGGCCACGGAGCCGTACTGCCTGTAGGTCATGCCCGTGGCGGCGGCGATGATGGCGAACCAGATGGAGATCGCGATGAACGTCGCGGAGACCTCGAGATGATGCTCGTAGACCCAGCCCTCGGTCTGGCCCACGGCGAGCTCTGCGATCCAGAATGCCACGAGGGTCGCGGTGAACGCGAGCATCACCCATCCCCTCACGGAGCTGCGCAGGTCTCGCCAGTGCCTCGAGATGGCAAGAGTGGCATAGATGGCTATGACCAGCCCGAGGATGTTCGGGAGCTTCTCGAACAAGATGTCCGCTGTATCCACGGTTCAGACCTTCCTGACTACCACTCTGAGTCAACGGCCTATCGTTCTATGAAGCTTTCCGGTCTGGGCCTTGAGGGTCGCGTCTCATTCGTCCTTCTGAGGGCTGTCCTCGAGGACGGCGCCTCTGCTCGCGGACCCGACCATGGCCCTGTACCTGGACAGGTAGCCTGGAGCGTCCCTCTTCGGCGCCTTCCGCTCCTTGAGGCGGGCCTTGACCTCCTTCTGGGAGATGAGCACCTCGATCTCCCTCGAGTCCAGGTCCACCCTGATGACGTCCTTGTCCCTGACCGCGGCCAATGCCCCGCCGGCGTACGCCTCCGGCGAGACGTGCCCTATCGAGAGGCCCCTGGTCCCTCCAGAGAAGCGGCCGTCCGTGACGAGGGCGACCGATTCGCCGAGGCCGAGCCCCGCGAGCACCGCCGTCGGCCCGAGCATCTCGGGCATGCCTGGGGCGCCCTTGGGCCCCTGATACCTTATCACGACGGCGTCCCCGGGCTTGACCTTCCCCGCGAGCATCGCGTCGGTGGCGGCCTTCTCTGTGTCGAAGACCTTGGCCGGCCCCTCGAACCTCCGCATGGACTGGACCACCGCGGACTGCTTGACGACGCAGCCCTCTTCGGCAAGGTTCCCCGTGAGGACGGCAATGCCGCCCTCCTCGTGGTACGCGTGGGAGAGGTCGCGTATGACATCGTCGTCCTTGACGCTGGCCCCCTTGGCGACCTCGGTGATGTCCTTCCCAGCCACCGTCCCCGCCTTCCTAAGCTTGGGCGCGAGAACGGACATGACCGCGGGGATCCCTCCGGCGCGGTCCAGGTCTATCATGAAATGACTGCCCCCTGGCCTGAGGGAGACTATGTGCTTGGTCTCGCGCGACAGCCTGTCGAAGGCTCCCAGCTCGAGCTTGATGCCGAACTCCCTCGCGATGGCGAGCAGGTGGAGGCACGTGTTGGTCGAGCCGCCGATGGCGTTGTCGACCCTGATCGCGTTCTCGAAACTGTCCGCCGTGACGATCTCGCGCGGCCTCCTCCCCTCGAGGGCCAGCCTCACAGCGAGCTCCCCGGACATCCTGGCCTGGGCGAGCTTCTCCTTCGATACGGCGTGCATGGTCGCGCAGCCGGGGACGCTCAGGCCGAGGGCCTCGGTCATGCACGACATCGTGTTCGCGGTGAAGAGCCCGGAGCACGAGCCGGGCCCAGGGCATGCCCTGCACTCAATCTGGTCGAAGTCCTCCTGGGTGATCCTGCCGGCCTTGAGCTCGCCTATGGCCTCGAATATGGAGATGACGTCGAGCCTCCTGTCCTTGTACTCGCCGGGCATCATCGGCCCGGCCGTGAACATGACCGCTGGGATGTCCACCCTGCCGCACGCCATGAGCATGCCTGGGGTGATCTTGTCGCAGTTCGTGACCCCGACCCAGCCGTCGGCCACGTGCGACTCGAGCATGGCCTCGACCCCGTCCGCAGATCCCCGGGACGCCGAACTCGAACGGGACGCCCCCGGCGGACTCGATGCCCTTCCTGACCTCGGCGACGAGCCTGTCCATGTGCATGTGGCCCGGGACGATCGTGTTGAACGAGTTCGCGACCGCGATGAGCGGCTTGTCGAAGTCGGCGTCCTTCATCCCGAGGGCCCGCATGAGCCCTCTTGCCGGGGCGCCTGCCATGCCCTTCCTGGCGGTCGCGCTGCGCAACATCCTGTCCTTCCTTCCCTCTGACAAGTCATTCACCGAGCCTGAAGTGTCCGTGGAGTGCCTCGACGGCCTTCCTCGCGTCCTGCTTCTTGACAATGAACGAGATGTTGAGCTCGGACGACCCCTGTGCGATGGCGCGTATGTTGACCCCTTCCTGCGCCATGGTCCCGAACACGCGGGCCGCCACACCTGGTATGCCCTTCATCCCGGCGCCGACGACGGCGATGATGCTGAGGCCGGCCTCGATGCTGACCTCCCTCACCTGCTTCGACCCCAGGAGCGCGAGCTCGAGCGCGTTCTGAGCGGTGGAGCCGTGCTCCTTCGGTATGGCGAGCGTGATGCTCTCCTCGGAGGAGCTCTGCGATATCATGAGCACGTCGATGTCCTCGTCCGTCAGGATCTGGAGGACCTTCGCGGCCAGCCTAGGCGTGCCGACCATGGCCGCGCCGCTCACCGTGATGAGGTCAACGTCGTCGATGTTGGTGATGGCCTTGACCACGTCGCCGGTCTTGACCTTGACCTCGCTGACTATGAGCGAGCCCTGTCCGTCGGGGTCCGCCAGGCTCTTGACCCTGAACGGCAGCTGGAACCTGCCGGCGCACTCGAGCGCCTTGGGATGGATGATCTCCGCGCCGAAGTGCGCGAGCTCCATCGCCTCGGCGAAGGAGATCGTGTCGATCATCTTCGCGCCCTTGACGAACTTGGGGTTCGCGGTCATGAGCCCGTCCACGTCCTTCCAGACCCAGACCTCGTCGGCCCTGATGGACGCGCCTATGAGCGACGCGGTGAAGTCCGACCCGCCCCTGCCGAGGGTGGTCTGGACGCCCTCCTGGGTCGCCGCGGTGAACCCGCTTATGACGACCACGGTGTCCTCTTCCAGGAGAGGCTCCACCGTCTGCCTCGCGTGCATCGCGGTCACGTTCATGAGGGGCTGCGCGGAGCCGAAGTGGTCGTCGGTCACGATGCCCGCCTCTCCCCCGGTGAGGGCCTTGGACTTCATCCCCATGTCCTCGATGGCCCCCTGAAGGACCGGGGCGGAGAGCTTCTCGCCGAAGCCGATTATGTAGTCCCTCGAGCGGGGGGTGAGCTCGCCGATGTGCGCGACCCCGAGGAGTATGTCCCTGAGCTCCTGGCTCCTCGACTGGA
>JALOTO010000153.1 GCA_025457845.1 Thermoplasmata archaeon
GCCATCCTGGCGCTCCAGGGCGGCGACGTCGACTACATCGCCTGGGCCGTGACGGCGGGCCGTGTCCCGTCGCTCCAGAGCGACCCGAACATCCAGCTCGAGTACATGTCCGATGCAGGCTACTTCTACCTGGCGTTCAACATGAAGAGGGAGCCGATGAACAACCTGACCTTCAGGAAGGCGGTATCGCACCTGATTGACAAGAACCAGATCGTGGACGTGTACATGGGCGGCTTCGGCACTGCGGGCTCAGCGGCCGTCTCGCCGTTCTTCGGCGAGTGGCACAACCCGGCGGTCACCAAATACGCCTTCGACATGGACATCGCCAACGAGCTGCTCGACGACGCAGGGTACACCGACTCAAACGGCGACGGCTGGAGGGACATGCCCGACGGCAGCCTCATGGACCCGATCACGCTCCTGACCCCGCCCGCGGACTACGACCCGATCAGGATCAAGGCGGGGCAGATGCTGGCCACCAACATGAGGGCGGCAGGCATCAACGTCGAGGCGAAGCCGATCGACTTCAACACCCTGGTCGCGAAGATGACCTCGTTCGAGTACCAGATGCTCGAGCTCGGCTGGAGCTTCACGGGCTACACGGAGTGCGTCAGCGTGCTGTTCGACATATACGGCCCGATGGCCAGCTCCAACTCGTTTGGCTTCTGGACCCCGACGCACGAGAACCCCTGGTACGCTGACATCGGCGGAGTGAGCACGCTCGCTGATGAGGCGACCATCGCGCTCGCTGACGAGTTCTACGACATCGAGCAGGAGGCTAGGGCCAGCTTCATAACTGCCGAGCAGATCGACCTGACCAAGCAGGGCCAGGAGATCATCGCGCAGGCCATCCCGTGCAACGTCCTGTACTACAGGGTCAACGTCGAGGCGCACAACAAGGTCTGGACCAACTGGACCCAGTTCGACGGCACGCTCATGAACGGCTTCAACCTCGCGATGCTCGACTACGCTGGCGAGGGCGAGACCTCCGGCGGCGGAGCGGTCACTGACGTCAGCGCTGGGTTGACCTTGCCAGGCAAGGTACGCTCTGGCGAGACGGTCGAGGCGACCGTGGTTGTCATCGACAACCTGGGGAGTCTCGTCGCAGGGGCCGATGTGGCGGTCAATGTGACCGGCGGGGGCGTAATCGTGTCCCCAGCTGAGGGCACAACCGACGCGGCCGGCGTCTTCACCTTCGACGTGACGGGCACCGGGACAGGCGAGTCGACCGTCAGGGTCGATGTCACCATGGGCACCTCTGCGGACTCTGACTCGGCCAGCATAAGGACCTACACCAAGGGCGGCCTGGCGGTCAACGTCATGCCTGAGAAGATATCCCTGGTGGCCGGCGAGAGCATGGACGTTGCCTGCTATGTCGAGGACGCGGACGGCCCGGTCGAGGGCGCCGAGGTCATGATGGACCAGTACCTGCTCGGGTACGGTACGATCACCCCGGAGATTGCGACCACCGACGCTGACGGCATAGCCATGATGGAGTACACCGCGCCTGCGGAGGACCAGTTCAACAAGCACATGATCGTCGCACTCGCGGCATCGGTGTCCATGGAAGGGTTCCTGTATACCAACGTCGGCCAGGCCGGCGTCGTAGTGTACAACAGCGCGGACCCGGACTGGATGCTGGTGAACATCGACTCCGTCACGACGACGGCACTGAGCCCGACGAGCCCGTCGGCGACCATAACGGCACTGCTCACGGACGACAGCGGCACCCCGATAGAGGGTGAGACGCTGTACGTGTCGTACAGCGACGAGGACCTCGTCGACACGCCGGTCTACGAGGTCACCACGGATGCGAACGGCCTCGCAGACATCGACGTCGCGATGTTGGACGTGGGAGTGTCCTGCGCCCTCAGGGTGACGGTGGACATCATCACTGCGCCCAACGCGATCGCCGACACCGTGACCTTCACCTACCTCGACCCGGACGACATACCGGCCGAGACGATGTACGGAGGGTACATGCAGTACGATGTGAAGTTCGCCGAGGAGTGGGGCACCATGGGCCTGTCAGTCTACGTTAACGACCAGGACGGCAACCCCGCCGATGGAGTGAACGCGACCGTCGTGGTCCCCGCGACCGCCTACGGCCAGCTACTCGGCTTCACCGAGGTCGAGTTCAACTCGCTCTGGGAGTACGCGGACATAAGGATTGAGACCACCATGGACGCGCAGAACGTCGCGACATCAGGCAACTTCGCATCGCCGCTGGTCGACAGGGCCGCAGAGTTCATGAACTTCTGGTATGAGTTCATACCGGCAGGAGTGACCATAACGGGCGGCGTGTACACGACCGAGCTGTACGGCGAGAGCCTCGCGAGCCTAGACCTGATCAACCAGGTGTATGTCCTGCCAGGATCCTACGGCACGGGCATATTCGATGGCGACGAGGACTTCGGCACGAGGGACGACTGGGGCCCGTGGATCCTGACCTTCGAGTTCCACGGCCAGACGCTGATATCCAGCGAGTGCGGGTACGGTAGAGGCATGGGCTTCACCGGCGTCAGGTACAGCATAGCCGACCCGGTGCTGGAGGCCAGGGAGTCCGACTTCGACACGACCGTCCTTGAGGTCTGGGCCTACAACGAGGACAACGAGCTCGTCGAGGACGCGACCGCCCGCGCGTACCAGGGCACGAACACCATGGACTACGGGCTGATTCCGTTCAGGACCGTGTACTCGGCATCCGCGGATATGTGGTACGGCCGGGCGAACTCGACTTACACGGACGCTGACGGATACACCTCGTGGGACATCGTCTGCGCCGCGTTCAGCCAGGATACGCACGACTACACCAACCCGGCCGTCACGACGTTGCCTAAGCTGTACGTGCAGGCCGACTCCGGAGGGACGATCGCGCTGCTTAGCGAGACGCAGCTGGTCATAGAGCCCATAGCGAGGGTCGCCTTCGCTGGGCTCGAGGCCGTCGTCGTCCCGCAGCCGCTCGGATTCGCCGTGATGGTCAGCGGCAGTGTCGTCGACCAGAACGGTGACCCGCTGGCCGACCTTCCAGTGAGCGTAGCGGTGAGCGGAGGCAGTGCCTACGACGCCAACATCCTCACGGATGCGGCGGGCGAGTTCACCGTCTTCGTTGACCCGGCCGATGTGCTCGATGCCCTGGCGGCGTTCGTCGCCGTCGAGGTCAGCACGGGCGGCATCTACGAGTCGTCCTCGGCGAAGGCGATGCTGGCGGTCTACAACCTGGCCCCGACGGTCTCCCTGTCCGTACCGGATGCGGACGAGGAAGTCGTCGGACCCAACGCGACGGTGCTGGGCAGCGTGTACGACATGAACGGGCTCGCAGCCGCGACCCTCACGGTCGACGGCGGCACGCCGATCGACCTGCTCGATGAGGCGGGCGCGACGACCGTGGCGATCGAGGAGGTCCTGGCGGACCTCGCAGAGGGCGAGCACACCGTGGTCGTCTCAGCCACTGACTCCCTCGGACAGGAGAGCGAGGTCTCCGTGACCTTCACTCTCGTGGCCGAGGAGGAGGCCGAGACGGACATGCTCCCGTGGATCGTCGCCATAGCGATGCTGGTCGTCGCGGTGATCCTCGCGGTCCTGCTCCTCATGAAGATGAGGAAGCCGGCGGCGGGCCAGAACGGCGAAACCCCTTCCCGTAAACCTTTTCCATGGTTTTCATTCTTCCACGGGCGAGCGGATGCGCACACGGGACGACCGTACCACTACTGACGGTTCTGTCCGAAGTCGGGTGGTGAACAGTCAGGCCACCCCTGCCTCAGGACTCGTCCCATTCGGCTCCGGCCGTGCGCCCCTCTCGGGGTCGTAGAGGACCATCATCGCGTCATGCTGGAACGCGCCGGGGCTGAACCATAAGCCCC
>JALOTO010000154.1 GCA_025457845.1 Thermoplasmata archaeon
CCGAGGCGCGTCCTCAGGTGCTCGAGGTCGCCGAGGAACTTGTCCGAAGGCAGGGGCGTGCTCACGAGCCTCCCGACGGTCGCCCTCGCGACCCTGATGACGTTCTTGACCATGCCGAAGAGGTGGTCGAAGTACCAGTTCGCGATGTCGGGGAACGCGAGCAGCCTCAGCGTGTCGGCCGTGGGGGCCGTGTCCATGACGACCACGTCGTACTTCCCGCTCCTCTGGAACTCCTCGACGTAGAACAGCGCGGACATGAGCTCCATTCCCGGGAAGACGGCCATCTCCTTCGCCGTCACCCCGTCCATCCCCTGCGAGGCGAGGAAGTCGGAGAAGTACCTCTGGATCTCCTTCCACCGCGTCTCGAGCTCGAGCTGTATGTCGATCTCGAGGCCGTCGAGGTCCTTCGAGAGGTTCTCTATCGTCCCCGAGAGCTGCATCTGGAAGGAGTCGGCGAGGCTGTGGGCGGCGTCGGTGCTTATGACGATGGTCCTGTGGCCGAGCGATGCGGACCTCAGCGCGGTAGCGGCGGCCACCGAGGTCTTGCCCACTCCGCCCTTGCCCGTGTATATGATTACCCTCAAAACGGTGTCACCTGGCGCAGACGGCAACGTCCTGTCCAGCAATAATGGTGTCGGGGACGGGATTTGAACCCGCGACCTCCGGATTGCCCTGGAGCATCTGGTCAGGAAAACTCCCTATGAGTCCGACGCTCCACCAGTCTGAGCCACCCCGACATTGTTGGCACGCGCGCCTGCGCGGGGCTACTGCTGAGGCGCGTCCCCGCCCTCTGGGGCGGGCGTCTCAGCGGCCGGCGCGGGCGCCTGCTCGGGCGCCGCAGGCGCGACTGCGGGTGCGGCCTCCGCCTCGGGGGCCTGCTCCGCCGCCGGTGGTTCCTGCGGGGCGACTATGGGGGCCTCTCCGGGCTCCGGGGGCCTGCCCACCTCGAGCACTTCGCTCCTGCGGATCTCGATGCGCTTGATAGGCACTATGATCTTCGAGGCGTCGGAGACGGCCCTCGAGAGCTCGCCCATGATGAGCAGGCGTACGAACTCGCCGATGGTTACGGTGGATGCGACCCTCGCGGTCTCGGAGACCATTATGTTCCTTATCGCGGTCTCCTGGGAGGCCTGTATCCTCTGCTCGGACACCGCCATGGGCTTGACCCTGACCTTCCATCCGTCCTTGGTCGTCACGTCGACGACCGCGTCGGTCTTGGTCCTCTTCCTGCGGGTCAGCCTCCTGACGTAGTCGCTGGTCAGGTCATGGCCGGCGAACACCGTGAAGGCGTCCAGCCCGCGGACGTCGGTGACCCTGAACTTGATCTTGATGTGCATCTTGGAGAAGTCGCCAGTGAGGTCCTGGACCGTCGCCTCGGTGAGCCTGCCCATGACGTTCTCGGGCACGTCGCCGGGCGTGTCACCCAGCTGCATCTTGCTGAACATGTCGGGGGCGTATATCTTGTACCACTGCTTCGCCCTCCACTTGTCCTTGACCTTCTTGGCCGCAGCCCTCGTCTTCTGAGCCATCTGATACCTCTGTGCAGTCGATTGAGCAGGCGAGATAATGAGTCACTGTATTAAAAGCTTGCCGTGACGGAAAGAGGGGGTTTGAGGGGTTTCGAGGGCTCCTGGCCCGCCGTCTAGCGCTTCCTGAGCTTCGGGTTCAGGACCTCGTCCATCGCGTATCCTATGAACGTGAACCCGAGCACGACGACGACGATGCAGAGGCCGGGCATCACTATGAACAGATACGGTCCGGCGAGAGCGACGCTCGAGTTGTAGGCGTCTTCCAGGACCCTACCCCAGGTCTCCACGTCCTGCGGCCCCAGGCCGAGGAAGCTGAGCGTGCTCTCGGACAGGATTGAGATGGCGATGGTCAGGATGGCGTTGGCGAATATGAGCGGCACGACGTTGGGGAAGATGTGCTTCTTGATTATGTGCCATTCCCCGGAGCCGATTGCCTTCGCCCTCTCGATGAACTGCCTTGACTTGATGGAGAGCACCTGTGCCCTGACTATCCTCGCGGTGGTGGACCATCCGGTCACGCCGATGACTATGATGACCGAGTTGAGATTCTGCGCACCCCATATCGAAGCTATCACTATCATCAGGACGAGCCACGGGATTGACAGGAAGACATCGTTGATGCGCATGATGACCTCGTCCCTCCAGCCACCCCAGTAGCCGGATGCTAGTCCCACCACGGTCCCTATGCCCATCGATATGGCCATGGCTGTGAACCCGACGAAGAGAGATGCCTTGGTGCCGTGTGCGGTTCTCGTCAGGACGTCCCTGCCCAGCTGGTCGGTCCCGAAGGGGTGCTCCCAGGTAGAGTCGTCCAGGATAGCAGTGGTGACTTCCGTCGGGTCGTAGGGCATGAACAGCTCGGAATAGACCACAACGAAGAGGAAGAACGCCAGGATCGCTATTCCGATCTTCCCCATCCACGTCTTGATGAACAGGTCGGTGGTCCGTCCCATGTTCCTGGCCCCGAGGCCGAGCTTGTCAGCCAGTATGGGGTTGAATCCAAAGAGCTTGCGTGTCCCTGACTCGAATGCCGTCTCGAATCTCATGTGCATCGTCCTCCCCTATGTTATCGAGACCCTCGGATCCAGCTTGACGAGTACCAGGTCGGCCACAAGGTTGGCGATCACGACCGCCACACCGCCGATGAAGAATATGAACTGCAGTATGGGGTAATCCTGCTTGTCTATTGCTTGGATCGTCATGTAGCCTATCCCCTTGTAGCTGAACACAACTTCGATCTGGAACGCGCCTCCGAGTATGAACGCCGCGTCCATCGCTAGCGTGGTCACGACCGGCAGGCGTGCGTTCGGCGTCGCGTGCCTCTTCATCACCTGCTTCTCGGTCAGCCCCTTCGCGTAGGCCGTCACGATGTACTCCTCTGTCAGCACATCGATGAGCGAGTTCCTCTGGATCAGGACTATCCCTGCGATGGAACCGATTGTCAGAGTGGCGACCGGGAGCACCAGATGCATTCCGATGTCCCAGACTTTCTCAAGCGTGAGAGGCCACGGCTGGGTTCCCGCCGTGAGGTACCCTCCGGCGGGGAAGATGCTGAATATGCTGACGAACAGGACCATCAGGAGGATGCCGAACCAGAAGATCGGCATGCCATAGAAGAACAGCCCGAAGCCCGTGATGGCTATGTCCGCGGGCTTCCCCCTGCGGTGGGCCGCGATCTTCCCGAGGACGATTCCGATCACGAAGGTGAGGGCAGACGATACCCCTAAAAGAAGTAGAGTCCACACTATGGCATTCCCCATGACCTCTATCACGGGGTCTTCATACATGTACGAAGTCCCCCAATTGCCTGTGAATGTCATGACGAAGTACTTGTAGAACTGCTCCGGATATGTGTCGTTCAGCCCCATCATCTCGACGTTGTTCCAGTAAGCCGCGTCCGTCGTTGTGGGCGTTCTCGGGGTCATCAGCTTGGCGGGATCGCCGGGCATGACCCTGAAGAGCATGAAGTTTACGACCATGATCAGGACGATCGTGATGAACGCGTTGAACAGCCTCTTCCCTAGCACTCGTCTGAAACTGGCCAAGATTGCACCGTCCGGTTGGTGTGTCTGATTCGACGACTTTGATGAAGGGGTTTGAGTCCTCATTCCGCACCTTCAGGTCAGCCCGACGGAGGCGGCTCTGGCGGGGCCATGCCCTCCATGCCGCCGCCTTCGCTCGTCTGCCCCTTCTTCTTGCGCTTCATCAGGAGCAGGGCCGCGAGCACAGCGACAATCGCAATCACGCCGAGAGCGATGTACAGAGCTGTGTTGTCCGCTGCCTTGGGCTCGATCACGACCGTCGTTGTCTTCGAGGCGGGCGATGCATCTGAGTGGTCCATGCCATCGGTCGCGTTGACCGTGACGGTGTAGTCGACTCCACCCTCCTCGTAGGCGTGCGTGAACTCGACAGTGACCTCGGTGTTCGCCTCGGTCTCCACCTCTTCGGTGTCCGAAGTGCCGTCGCCGAAGTCGATGTCGACGGTGACCGTGTCACCCTCAGGGTCCTTGACCGTCACGTTGAACGTGATCTCCTGGCCTATCTCGTAGGTCGAGAGAGCAGGGTCCTTGACGATCCTGACCACTGTCGGCTTCAGGTTCGATTCAGTCACGGTCACAGACGCCGTGGCACTGACGTTGTTGCCGTTGCCATCGTCTGCGTAGACGGTCATCGTGAACGAGCCGATGGTCATGTAGGTGTGCGACCCGACATAGTACTCGTCTATGCCAGCTCCCATCTCCATGTCGGTCTCGTCACCGAAGTCGTACCATACGGTGATGTCGTCACCCTCTGGGTCCTCGCATAGCGAAGGCGCGGCCGTGAACTCCTGGTTGTAGACCGCGGAGTACGCGGACTGCAGGTTCAGGGTCGGTGGCTCGTTCACCACGACTTCCACCGTCATCGTGCCTGTGGTGTTGAACTCGGCATCCTCGGCCGAGATCGTCGCCTCGAACGGCCCCTCGCTCTCGTAGGTGTGCTCGAAGGTCACGGACTGTAACTCCGTCGTACCGCCTGCGGATGATGCAGTCTCCATCTCGCTGTCGTCGCCGAAGTCGATCCAGAATGTCAGTCCGTCACCGTCGGCATCCTGCGCGGACACAGTGAACGTCACTGCGCCCCCTACGGGCGCTGGGTCGGGGTCGTATGCGCCCAACAGGCCTGTTGGAGCGTCGTTGGTTCCAGCCAGCGAAATGGTCGCCGTTCCAGTGGCCGAGACGTTATGGCCCATCCCATCGTCAACATACAGCGTGACCGTGTAGGTACCCGGGTCGGTCCACGCATGCTTGACGTTGCTGGAGACCGCGGTTCCGGGTGCCGTGTTGTCGGCTGTCGTGACGTTGAATGTGCCATCGTCCCAGTCCCAGGTGAAGGTCAGCGTGTCAGGATCGGCGTCTATCGCCGTGCCGACGACGGGCGCCCACAGATCCTCCTCCCAGTTTATGGCCGGGACATTGAGGGATGTCGGCGCCGTGTTCACCAATATCACGTAGTCGCGGTAGACCGACACGTTGTGATTGGCGTTCGTCTCGTCGTCATTGTAGCCGTCGAACGCATAGACCGTGACCCTGTAGGTCCCTTCGGTGTCCCACGCATGGACCTGGACATCCGTCACTGACGCGCCCTCAGAAGCCGGATCCTGAGTGTTCACGTCATATGTCCCGTCATCCCAGTCCCAGGTGAACTTGATGACCTCGCCGACCTCGCCGCCTGTCTCGGCGTCGCTCACCGTTGCGCTCCAGGTGATGTCGTCACCCACGTACGCTGGTGAGACTGGATTGGCACTCGGGGATCCAGGCGCGAACACCGGGTTCTCGTCCAGTACCGCGACCACATCCACGGTCGCCCTCGAGACCACCGTGTGGCCTACCCAGCCGTCGGTCACGTTCACCTCTAGTTCAAGCCCGGTCGCGAGGGCCGTGTACGTGTGCGTGAAGGTCACGGACTGCGGTGCGGTCGTGTCGCCCGAGATGGTCGTGGTGTTGACGGTTCCGCCGTCGCCCCAGACGCAGTTCACTGTCAGTTCGTCCCCGTCGGAGTCCTCGACCTCGACGGTGACCGAGAAGATGTCGTCTTCGAGCGTCTGGTAGTTCGACTGCAGTCCGCTCACGAAGATCGGCGCGACGTTGGTGGCAGGCTCGAGGTCATACCAGACCCAGAGCAGGTCGGACGATGTCGTCCTTCCGGGGTGCGCTTCCCAGTCGCCCCAGCCGGCGAAATTCGCATTGCTGTAGGCGTACAAGCCAAGGTCGTAGTACGGCGGGTTCTCGCTGTAGGAGTCGTAGACCATCTGCTGGAGGTCGTCGACGAGGAGCTTCCTAGCCTCAACATCGACTTCCCTCTGTGCCTCGGACATGACCTGGTCGAACTCGGACCAGCGGCCTGACAGCGCGATGCCGATCTCGGCCTCGGCTTCGGTGTAGTTCTCGTCGTTGTACCACCAGCTGCCCATCGGCATCTGGCAGTTGTCGCCGCCCGTCTCGATCTCGCTCGTCAGCCAGCAGCTCAGGGCGCCTCCCATCGGCTCAGGGCCCCAGCCCCAGTGCCAGACCCATATGTCGTAGTCGCACTTGTACCACGC